>PUNP01000134.1 GCA_003551785.1 Candidatus Brocadiaceae bacterium
ATCTATTTTGGTAAAATCAACTTCACTACAAATTTAATGGTTTTCGTCAATGACTGTGTTTCACACACTTCCAACCCTAAAAACTGAAAGGCTTCTTCTTCGCAAGCTGCAGGTTAGTGATGCAGAGGCGCTCTTTGACTATGCTTCAGACCCGAAAGTCGCTCGCTGGACCACCTGGGATCCTCATGAGTCTCTGGACGATAGCAAGGCTTTCCTATCATCTGTTATTGAAGCTTATCAAAACAACAAGCCATCTCCATGGGGAGTGATTTTAAAAGAAAACGCCCTGCTCATAGGCACTACTGGGTTTTGCTCTTATCATCCAAAACATCGGCGCGCAGAAGTAGGGTATGCTCTTTCCCTAAAACATTGGGGATGCGGCTATGCCACAGAGGCGCTTAAGGCTGTTGTGGATTTTGGATTCAGCGAAATGAAACTGAATAAGATCGAAGGGTATTGCCGGATAAATAATACCGCTTCGGCACGAGTTATGGAAAAAGTTAATATGCACCTGGAAGGAATTCTACGCCAACATATTTATGTTAAAGGTGTATTTCATGATATGAAGATGTATTCCCTGATCAAAAGTGAATAGCAGAGCAGACTGGGAAAAAACAAAATGAGGATGCTAAATAAGCGGTCATGACATGTTTTCGTGCATAATGGGAGAAATCGGGGAAGGTAGTACCCTTTTTATGTTGAAGGGCTTCCTTGGGCAGATAAATCTTTTTCTGTGGACTAAGCCAGCACGTCGCGGACTTTTTTTATGTCTGGGCGCAGTCGTTCACGATACTGGGGAAGATATTCAAGCACTATATTACCCGTCCATCCAAGCTGCAATAAATACTCCACAACATCAAGACAAAACCGGTCGATAGGGAGATGCTGTTCTCTTGCGTTGCGTGCCGAAAGATGGATAACCGGAATGTTTTGCCAATATGATTCTATTATATCTATAATACGTTTGTCCTCGCGAATATGTGAAGTATCCAGCGTCATGGGCAGGCCAAAGTCCATAATTTCTTGAGGTGTAAGGACCCGCTTTTTACCGCCGAAGGTCTCGACCGATACGGTGACACTTGTTTCGCGCTGCACTTTTTTTATATTACGGCGGGCCATATCCTGATGGGTTTCCCGCGGTTTTTTTGCCCGGTTGGGATGGACGGTAATAGCTCTGCCGCCAAACCGGTCAGCCAATTGACATGTCTTCGGTCCCCATGAAAGGAACGTATCCTTGCTGATCCATCCCTGGGTGGCGTGAACCGAAAGGACTTCGAAGTCCAGGGAGTCCAGACATTCGAGCATCTCATCAAATTGCGGCTCGACCTGCTCCCACAGTTCATACCGCCAGGGAAGTGCAAGCTCTATGGGGAAATCCACATCCCGGAAGCGTTCGTGGATTTCCTCAATCTTATTGAACCCAACGCGCCCGCCTACCCTGATTGCATCTGCCCCGGATTTCCGGTTTTCAACTTTTTTAACCTCTTCCTCTGGCACAGAGCCTCGAGCAACGGTTCTACGGGCCTCTTTTTTTCGGTCCTCGTGAACCTGTTTTGGAGGAGGAACAGGCTTTCGCTTCTTAAGATACCATGGCTTGTCTTTTTTATTCATTTTGTGAATTCTTCCAGATCGAATATTCTGTTTATGTCCGGTTTGCGATATTGGGCCTTTCCGGTAATTACTTTCAGGTTCGGCAGAATCTCCGCAGAACCTTCGCCATGCGTGTGTCCACATAGAACCGTCATCTGTTTTTCCTGACGAGATTCCATTACTTCCAGCAAAACGTTACCGGTCGCTTCGGAAGCAAAAAAAGGCAGCCAATAGGGACCGGACTGTTTTCCGTCATACCACGCCGCTTCCTGAAACGGTGGCACGTGTGTTAGGGCAATAACATGGTCGGCCATATCCAGTGCCTGCGGAACATTGTGCCGGAAATATTCCGCCGCCTGGTCCGACAATTCCTGCATCTTTTTCAGTTTCTGCTCATCATCCAGCATCGCCAAATCTTCGATATATATGAAATCGCTTATTCTAACTGTCGAATTCTTATAATCGCCCAAACGCCCGTCCGCCCAACCTCCGTGTCCGACAATGGAAACCTGGTCGGAAAGCCTCACTATACCGGTCTCCGGCAACCAAATGAGGAAACTGTTTCCTGCCGCAGTATTTTTGACAGACTTTCTGACTGCTTTTATTTTTCCGCCGTAATAATCATGGTTGCCCAGACAGAAATAGATCGGTACTTGCAGAGATCGCGCTAATAATGACAGATAATTTGTAACCGACGAGGCCGTTCCAATGTCCCCTGTTATCAATAAAGCATCCATATTAACATTTTTAATGTTATTAACATACTCCTGACATCCTGATTTATCGAGAAATTCAAGATGAATATCGGTTGTCCAGGCAACTTTCATATAATATTTTCCTGCAATTTTGCGATTGTTTTCAGAATAAGGTATAGTTTTGTTACGGCTGTCCTTCTACCCTATCTTATCTATGTTTTTTGGATTGGGTTATTCTGACCTTCTCCTGACGGGCTTTTCGCCTATGCAAACGTCCGGAGAAAAATTCAAAAAATTTGTTCGCTTTGGAAGACCCGGTAGAGCGCCAGTCTTTTTTGATCTAAAACTTTTAATAAGTATAATATAGATGAAGTTTATATTCAAAGGATAATTAAGATGGACGAAACAAAAAAAAATTGGGCGGAACTTAAAAAGCAACGCATATTAAATTTTGACAAGGAGCATGATTCGTATCATGTGTGGAAAGGACAATAACACATCAAATGAATCTTCCGCCTTTACGGCATTTAAATTTCCCCGTACTCCGCATCTCCCGGGCAGTGCTGTTATCGATGACGACCGGGTTATAGCTGCAAAGGAAGTGGACCGAATGTGCTCTTTTGGGAAAGTGGTTTTGCAGGAGAAACTTGACGGCTGTAATGTAGGGGTGTTCTTTGCCGAAAAGAACCGGCCTGTCTGTCAAAAACGGGCCGGGCTGCTGGAAGTGAGGGAAAAAGAACAATACAACGCTTTCCGCAACTGGGTATGGGAAAATTATCAAGGGCTTTGGAGCGTCCTTAACAAAAAATATGTCATATTTGGCGAATGGCTGTGGCAAACCCATGCCGTTTTCTATGACTCATTGCCCGAATACTTTATCGCATACGATGTGCTGGACCGAGAAAACAATCAGTTTCTGACCACAAAGCGATTATATTCTCTGCTGCAAAAGGTTTTCCACACTACACCTGAATTATGGCGAGGAGAGGTACATTCTTCGGAAATGCTCAGCGACCTCGTTCAAAATGTTTTGACAACTTCTGCCTATAGCAATATTCTCGCAGAAGGTATTTACATAAGGTTTGAGACCGACGATCACCTCATAGGGCGGGCCAAGTATAGGAGACCGGATTTTTCCCCGGGCCGCAAATCCAAAAACCCAACCCATAATCAACTTGCAGGTTGAGTTTTGATGGAACCAACCGCTATAGAAATGATGTTTAAGAAATGGGAATAAGCGAGAAAAATTGGGTAGATTGTGATGGTATCAGTGATCTATGAGGCTTATTATGTTGGGAAAATAGGCGTAAAGACGGAAGATAAGGCCCCGGCTGTTGACCGGGGCCCGCTCCTTTGCGTTTTTACCGGACGGCGGATGAAGGTGTTTTCTTAACCTTCCAGAACTTCCAGCCGTTGGATGCGCCTTTTTTGCCGAGATCGCTCGCCTTGCGCTGCTTCTCGGTCGCCTTCAGCATCGCGCCCGACATGGACCGCTCCACAGCATC
>PUNP01000941.1 GCA_003551785.1 Candidatus Brocadiaceae bacterium
AAAAAGGTTTTAGTTTGCAGCATGTTCGCCTCCGCAATTTGAAGGTAAACAGTAAAATTCTTCGTGCAAGTCGATATATTCTTGCACAGTTGTTTTTCCGTGTCCAGTGACAAGCGAAATTTCGTCGGTAGTCATGTTTCTCTCAAGGCATAAACGGACTCTTTGAAAGCACTGAACGTAGTATTCTACTTCTTCGGGATCGTGATTGGTTTCCGAGGCAACCCTGCTCGTTGGGAGCTTATTTACCACGCGTTTGCGGCAGATAGCTGACTTGTGGGTTATCGAACGCCCCATGTCATGAATGGTTCCCCTGCGAGGCAGTTGTATGTTTTGTTCTTTTTCATAGGTTCGTATATCACGTGAAACAGTAGGGTTAGAAATGCCCAGCATCAAAGCGATATCGGGGCATGAGAGGACCCCGTTCTGCTGGTAAGCCTGATTGAGCAATCGTGCGATTCGTTGGCGCCTGAAATCGGGCGAAAGCCCGTTTTTTACCACATAATCAACGTCTGTTTCAGTCAACAGGTCAAGGACAACTGGCACCAGGCGAGTATTCTCGATTGTTTTCCCCCTGGCGGGCGGATCATCGACGGCCACTGCGCTCCAGACGATTTGGCCTACAGAGGTTCGCTTGCGCTCGGGATGGAATTGCTTGAAAAGTTCCAGCAATTTATCGGCGAACAGTTCGGTAACTTCCCTGCCGAATTGGCCGGGAAACATAGTTGTAAGCATGTTACAGAGGGCGCTGCGAAAACTCTTGCGAGCCGTAGGGCCGTAGATTTGTTGGTTTGAAGGGGCTTTTCCTTTCATATCAGACCCCCTTTTTTTCGGTTGGTATTATTCTCTGACAAACTGCTGAGGATGTCTCCTATGCGTCGCTCGGCCATGGGGGGGAGCTCTTTTTCTTGATATAGTTGTCTGTAAGTTTTGACTAATGCCGAAGATTTGTCGATGATACGTGCTATTTCGTCGTCGCAATAATCTTTTTCGAGCAACAAAACGATTCTGGCGAAAGTAGTTACGTAATTTTCAACGGAGCTGAGGGCATGCATGGTGCGCCGAGCTATTTCTTTGTATTCGAATCCCTGGAGGAAGAGTTCGATAACTTTCACGCGGTGATTTTGCAAAGGCCCCATGTCCATTTGCTGTCCCCGTGTGGGCAAACTTATACCCTGCTCTCTGATAGCACTTGCATCTCTCACGACGGTTCTGAGGCCGCAGTTAAGGAGTCGATATCCAATATCCTCATAGCTGAGCAGGCCTCCCTGCTCCTTGGCTTCGGTGGCCAGTCGCAGGATTTTAGCTCGGCGCAGCACTTTTGTACCGAATTTGAAACGAAGCATTTGGTCGTCCTCGCCCGCGTCAAGGGTAAGAAAAACGGCCACTTTTTCGCATTCCTCGAGTGGCTTGCCGGGAGGTTCTCGGTCGCTTATGGCGAGGAATTTAATTTTGCCGACACCGTGATTTTGAAGAGTGTTTTCCCCGTGAAGGTCGTAAACCTCTTTTGCCTGTTTCAGTATGGCTTCAGAGACAAATGGCGAACAGTTAGCGCCATTTTCGACACGGCGTCTGAACATGGAGTCAAGCGTTTTAGCTTTGACACGATTTTTTTGTCTTTCATTTTCAAATTGTGTCATTTTGAGCATAATGTGGCTCCCGTGGAAAAAGGAAAGAGACTGTGTTTTTTACCACATTTTGGCCTATGTGCCAAATGACACAATTTGGGTTATACTGTTGCCTGGCTTTGCTCCCTGCTTTTATACCCCCTTTTTTCTTCCACAAGCGTAGCCGCACTCTTTCCCTCAACAACAAGAGCCTTCACATCCTGCTCCTCAAGTGTCTCGAGCTCAAGCAAAGCTTCTCCAATACCCCGCACCTGTTCGGCGTATTCTTCAATCCGCTCCCGGGCTTTTTCGTATGCATCGTTCATGAATCGATGTATTTCTTCATCAATCTGGCGTGCAATTTCCTCTCCGTGCTCTCTGGGGCGTGAAATTTCATTGCCCAGAAATACATGCTGGTCTTCCTCGGAATAGTTCACTGTCCCGATACGTTCGCTCATTCCCCACTGCGTTATCATCTTTCTTGCGAGCTGGGTCGCGCTTTCTATATCGTCTTTAGCTCCGGAAGAGATATCATCGCAGAATTTTGATTCCGCGGCACGCCCGGCCATCTGCAGTTCCAGAGTACCGAAGCATTCCTTTCTCCTCACTCCGTATTTATCTTTTTCAGGGAGGATCATGGTCATGCCGAGCGACATACCTCTGGGGATGATACTTACTTTATGCAGTGGTTCCACATCCGGATTCAGCAGGGCAACCAGAGCATGTCCGGCTTCGTGATAAGCGGTCATCCGGCGATCTTCCTCGCTCATGGATTTGCTTTTTTTCTGGCGCCCGAACCGAACCTTATCCCTTGCCTCTTCCAGATCTTCCAGCTCAACCTCCTCTTTCCCTCTCCCGCCGGCGATCAATGCTCCTTCATTTATAACCGCTTCCAGGTCGGCGCCGCTGAAACCGGGAGTACCCCGTGCAACAACACTGAGATCGGTTCCTTTTGACAGTTTTACACGCTTTGCATGCACACGCAGGATCTCTTCGCGGCCTTTCAAATCGGGCAGATCCACCACAATCTGGCGGTCGAAGCGTCCGGGACGTAAAAGTGCGGGATCCAGCACATCCGGCCTGTTAGTTGCCGCTATGACTATGACTCCATCGTTACGTTCAAATCCGTCCATTTCACTCAGGATAGCATTGAGCGTCTGCTCCCTCTCATCATGGCCGCCTCCCAGACCCGCCCCCCTTTTGCGGCCCACAGCATCTATTTCGTCCAGAAATATTATGCAAGGCTGATTCTCTTTTGCCTTTGAGAACAAGTCCCGGGCTCGGGAGGCACCCACACCCACAAACATCTCCACGAAATCAGAGCCCGAAATAGTGAAGAAAGGCACACCGGCCTCACCGGCCACAGCTTTAGAGAGCAGGGTCTTGCCGGTACCCGGATAGCCGACAAGCAAAATGCCCCGTGGGGTCCTGCCGCCTATTCTCTGGAACTTATCCGGATTCTTAAGGAACTCCACCGTCTCTTGAAGCTCTTCTTTGCCCTCCTCAACTCCGGCCACGTCACTGAAACTGACGTCGGGCTGTTCTTTCTGGCTTTCCCCCACCTTGGTTTTGGAAAAAATATCGCCGGGCCCACCGCGTGCCGCCTGCATCTGGCGCCTGAAAAAATAAATTATCACCACAAGCAGAATAATTACAGGCAGTGACCTCACAATCACCATCGTCCAAAAATCGGTATCCTCTTCGAAAATAAGGGCTTCCGGCCTATCCGATGGCAAGTTTTCTTTCCATTCATCAATTTTTTCCGAATCCATATATTCGGAGGGGACACTGGTTGAAAGACGTTCATATTCCGCCACATCCGGACTGAGCTCCGCCTGGACATCGGTGCCCTTAATCTCAATAGCTACGATATTACCGGCCTCGAGGTGGCTTTCAAAAGCAATGAGGCCCACTTCTTTTTCCTCCGGTTCGCCAGTCTGTCGGAAGAACATCAAAACGACCATTAAACCGGCTATCACGGCCATCCAAAGCAGCATTTGCTTACGAATCTTTGGTGGCTCCGGTTCTCGGCCCCTTCCCGGGGTTTTTCTGTTTCGCTTGTTTTCTGAATCCTTGTCCATTTGTTGTTTTTTGCCTCCTTCGGATATGACTTGATGTAAGTCATTGTATCATAAAAATTGCAATTATTAAAGGCAGGAGAGGAAAGGCAGGCTCTGCGTCA
>PUNP01001037.1 GCA_003551785.1 Candidatus Brocadiaceae bacterium
AAGGGCTTGAAGCCGGGACGGAAATCGAAGTCGTGGACGAGGACCGCACCATCACCGCCGGGGACGGAGAGTTCAGGGACGGATTCGATCCGCTGGGAGAGCGAATTTACCGGATAAGCATAATGGATTAGCCCGCAAATTTCATAAACCAAAGACAATGAGGATGGGATACGGCGCCGAAGGCGGACAAAGAGACCGTTTTCACCACGTCGATCCCGAAACTCTCAGGTTCCGGCGAGTATGGCTGAAGCTTTTCCACGGTTCGGTTTCCCCTTGCTTTCTGTTGTTTTTAGAGTATAATGGATTATCGGTTTGGGAATGTTTCGGTTTTGTAGCTTTTAAAGCGGTAGTTTTATTCTTTCGGGGAGGAGATAGTTTATGCAGCGTATATTTATGTTGAAGGGGAAATTGGGAAGACGTCTTGTGTGCCGTTTTTTTATAATCTGCTCCGTTCCATTGATTCTGTTATTGCAAGGTTGCGGCCCGGATACTCCGACGGGAGCTGTTGTCGAGTTTCCCGATGAAAACCTTGAGGAGGCTGTGCGGGAAGAGCTGGATCTGCCCAGGGGCCCCCTCACCGAGCCCGCCCTGCTGGAAATGACATCCCTCACTGCCAGAGAGAGGAATATTGTCCTTCTTGACGGGCTCGAATACTGTACGGAGCTGGAACAGCTTTGGCTCGAAGCCAACGATATAAGGGACCTCGCTCCCCTTGCGGGGCTGAGAAGGCTGAAGATGCTCGGTCTTTCTGAGAACAACATAACCGACATCGCACCGCTTGCGGGGCTGGATCTGGAAGAGCTCTTCCTCGATCAAAACAGCATAACGGACATAGAACCGCTTTCGGAGATGAGGAACCTGAGGTCGCTCGGTCTGATGGGCAATGAGATTACGGACACCGCCCCGCTTGAGCAGCTGCCAAACCTGCAGGATCTTCAGGTCGATTAAGGCGACGAATATAGCAGAGACCGGATGTTTCACGCGTTTTCAGGTGGTGCATCTTGCAGCAAATGTCAAACGCCGCTGCATTCGTATGCTGTAAGTGCGCCTTTTGTCGCAGGTGCCTGCACTTCACGTATACAAAGACTGCGGCGCCTGTCTTCTGCACCACTGAGAACGCGTAACATCAGCGGGCTATTTGCCAAATGGCACGATTTGGGCTACTCCATTTCAACGACAGCCATAGTATGAAGGCCCACCCTCGGAACGGAAAAACACACCCGCCCGTTTTTCATCCCGAATGGAAGCTTTTTGCCTGCAGGCTGCATAATCACCGATTTCACCTTCGTTTTAACTTTCATAGACGCCTCCACATCGTGCAAAACGATTTCATCGTTGATCGTAGGTGCGCTTTCTGAATTTGAGGCGGGAACGGCATGAAGCAGATGGAGTATTCTCCGGTCTGTCCCCCGCTGATCATTAACCGCTGCAAACAGGGTCGTCGGACCGTTTTTTATATCTAAAACCGGATCCGGCAGCAGGCGTTGCAAAGCAGCGGCAAAGATGGCCCGCACCCATGCCGGAGCGTTTTCGTGAAATTGGCTGAATATCGGATGGGTGAAATAGATCACGTTCCCATACTGTATTGCTGCCGGGCCCAGTGATTTGCCGGATGCCGGAGCATGCTGATGAGAACAGTAATGCTCCCATCTCCGGTTGAAATACGGAGCCGTGTGGGTTGCAAGCACTTCCACTTCAGAATCGATCTCCCCAAGCACGGTCCCGCGCTTATACATGACATGTTCCGTAAGAGGCAGGCCGGTCTTGAATTGGGGTCGGGGAACGAGAAACGACGGCTCAAATTCACAATCGCCCCCATAACGCGCTCCTGTTTCGATCGCAAACTCCTCGTCTTCAGCACGGAGTCCGGCACGGTAGGAGGCGAGGATGAGCCCCCCCTGTTGCGTAAAAGTCTGCAGCTTTTCACTCAGCCGTTCGTCCACCGGAACCACATCGGGCAGTATTGCAAGACGGTACTCCGAGAGGTCAGCTTCGGTATCCACCATGTCGAACTGCTGGTGCAGTTCCTGAAGCAGCCGCGCGACTCCTTTGGCCGCCGGCGGTATCCGTTCACGAGGGCTTTTGTTCATCTGGAGGCCGCTGAAAGCCTCGGGAGTTATGACTGCAATATCTGCAACGGGGGAAACGTCAGAGCAAAACGGCTCGCAGTCTTCAACATGCCGATAAACTTCTCCTATAAGGTCATACGTATGTTCACATATTTCTCCCCGCGGGTGGAGCTGATCTCCTATACCGCACTTCCCCCCCAGAGCGAGCATCAGAGAACATTCGTATTTTAGCGATTCCGGAGTTTTAAAACTGTGGAAATCGCCCCAAATCGTATGGAACTTACCGGTCATGCCGAGAAAGTCCATATCAAGGGTGCGCGCGTACCTGGCCGTAGAAGGAAAATGGTCGAATCCCCATCCATAGGGCAAGCTTTCAATCTCCAAATGTGTGAATGATTCAAGATATTCACGCTGAGAAGGCCCAATATGTCCGCTGTTATAGAAAATTGGATGCTCCGGTTTGACCGAAATGACATGTGCGGTCATTTCACGCTGGAACTCAACTACCGTATTGTAAGCAAACCGATGACGCGCGTCCTCATTCCTCGGATCTATGCCATTCTCGCGCATTTTAGCAAGACAATGGGTGCAGAAACAGTCCCGGTAATGGACGATGTCAAACCATGCCCCATCTCCGTCGAGATTTTCAAGCACATCTGTGGTAAATTCCTTAAGCCAGGCCCGGTAAGGCGAGTTGAGACAGAGATAATTATAAAAACCCGGAGTCCCAACCGGTATCTTGACCTTCCCTTCGGCCGTACGGCATAACCATTCCGGATGCAGCCGGGCATTCAAAGCATCCCACTGTACGGTAATATAAATGAGCGTTTTTATATCACAGGCGTGGCAGGCGGCTATTTGTTCGCGAAGCAGATCGCACTCAAGATGAGGATGCTGATAATCCGCGAATTTTTTGCTCCGGTAGTACACATAGCCATGATGGCATCTGCTGAAAAGGTTGATTGAATTCACACGGGCCTCGACCAGGGTATCGGCAAAGCGATCGGGGTCAAAGTCCTTGCCAATTCCTATGATATCCTGATGCGTATGGAAATCGAGATGAATCTGACGGAAAGGGATTGACGTTTTTTTTGCTGAGGTAATCAATTGATTCTCCTGTTTTCACTTAGTTTCCATCTTTCAAGATTCCTGGTATCCTGCTTTTCCCGCAACTTCTGATGCTGGCGTAGTGCTGCTTCGCGAAACGGATGAGAAAAAAAAGGCTTGAGAAGGCCATTTTTCTCGATTTTGACAGATTTATGAAATAAGCAGGTGAGTCAGGAATATAAACCGGCAAAGGACCTTGCGGCACATCTTCGCAAGGGGAGGAAAATGCCGTTCTCCTGTGTCCGCTGTCCGTCCCCATTCAACCGGTTCCGGACCTGCCGATGCTGCGGCCCAGCAGTGCGAACATGTGGTCGTAAAGGCTCATTGAGATGATTTTATCCGTTCCGAGCCTGACCACCACCATTTCCCACTCCGGTATGATAAAACAGTTGTTGTTGCAATTGCCCTGTGCCGCAAACGTACTGACCGGGGCGTGCGGCCAGAGCCGCCCTCCGTCCGGCTTGATCCCATTGGTCCACCAGTTAAGCCCGTAAGTGCCCGGCAGGTCAGAATACCAGCCCTTCGGGTTGTATGGCGGAGTATCGGGAGATGTGCGTGGGACGGTTGCGTGTTCGATATAGCGGCGGCCGATCAGGGGCCCATCCCG
>PUNP01000147.1 GCA_003551785.1 Candidatus Brocadiaceae bacterium
AAAGGTGCAAAATGAGAAATATAGTAACACAAGATGCCTTTCATAGTATAGCACGCATCCCTGCGTGCGCTCTGGACAGGCAAGATGCCTGTCATACATTACGCCTGCACCTTTTCGGCCAAACCCCTAGGTGCCGATTTTTTACACCGCAGCTGTATCTCCGCACACCCGGACATGAACTTCCTCTCCGGGGCTGACAGGGAGGGGATGATCGGTTTCAACCGGGCGACCATTTACCTCAAGAGTGTTCGGAGCGTCCGTATCATCATACTGTATGATATATTTTGTATTTCTGAAAGACCGTCTGTAACACTCGAAGTCGATTCCTGTCGGTATATTGCCGGGGAAAAAGTGTAAACCGTCGAAGTCTGGTGAGAATCCGGTAAAGCCGTTATGGACTATTCTGAGAACCCAGGCAGCAGTACCTGTAAACCAGCCGCGCAGCGAAGTACCGCATTTTCTTCCGGCATCCTCACCGAAAATACAATTGGTCAGCACGAACGGTTCCGCACCGCTGCGGTCACTTGGATTGGCCTCGCTGTCGGGCAGCATCTTCTCAAGCTGCCTCCATGCTTCCCCCGTCATTCCCGCTTTCAGCAGAGCATGAATAAAAAATGCTGCGGCATGATTATATATCCCCCCGTTTTCATTACACCCCGGAAGAGTAGCACTCACTCGACCAAGTGAAGGGTCAAATTGCCGGTAGCTCGGGGCGAACAGGAGCATACCAGAGGCGGTATCCAGTTTATCAACAGTCAGATTCAGCAAGTCTTCCCATCGGCTGCGAGGAGCGGCCTCGGAAAGAACAGCCCAGGTTTGAGCGTTCATGTAAAATGATCCTTCTGAATTGGAGGGGGAACCGTAAGGTTGGCCGTCATCGCGGTAACCGCGAATATAATACTCCCCTGTCCACGCCTCATTCTCCAAAGCATCGGACAGTTCAGCGCACCATGCTTCCGTATCGAAAGGCAGTTTTCGTCCGGCATGGTGTGCAATTCTTTCAATTTCACGCAATGCCATTATAAGACTGAAGGTAACCATCGTACTGTCTCCCTCGCCTTTCCGTCCCGGGCCATCGAGCCCGTCGTTCCAATCGGCAAAAAATATCTTGCAAAGACCATGTTTGGATCGATTATTATATAAGAACTGCAACCCTTTAATCATATGCTCCCATACACTCTCCTTTGTGTCAGATCGGAAATAGGGAAGAGGAACGTCGAGATAGGAGAAGTCGGCGGTTTCCCGGAGATATTCGGCAATTGCCAGCACAATCCAGTAGGGGCCGTCGCTGTAGCGCTTATCATCGATTATAGGTTTCCAGGCCCGAATTCCCGACCCGTCCGGATTCTGAACGGAAATGGTTTCGCTGAACCCTTCACGTGCTCGGTCAGGATCGTAGAGAAGCATCCCGCTCGAATCCTGGAGGACATCACGGAAACCTTTTCTATGGATGACGCCAAGGCGGTTCTGGCGTTTAGCCCATGTGTTTGCAAGGCGGTCCAAAGGGCGAACCCCGGTTGTAATCTGAGAATAGCTGCGCTCCGCTTCTCTGGCCTGTTCAAGCCGCCGGGTCTCTGAATCGAAAAAGTCTTTGTTCAGGTACTGCGAACAGAGGTTTTGAATCTCCTCAGAGCCTGAGGCGGGGCCGGTCAGATACCTGAATTCTTTCCGCTCGCCGGCATTTAAGGATAACTTATGATGCATGGCAAGGCATGTTTCCCCAAAATAGGCATCGCTGTCGCTGCAAAAGCCATTGACGAATGCGGCTGCTGTATGAAGTTTGTTTTGAATGCCGAGGAAGGCGCTGCGATCGGTATCAGTGGAATGGGGAGTCCTGTCGCAGGCCAAAAAACAGTTGAATCGATCATGGGGAAGTTCGGGAATGCCGTTTTTCACCCATACGGCATTGCACTCCGGGACCCTGTGTCCGCTGATATAGGCTGCATTGCGGGAGTAAAACCTGTATTTCTGAATGCTGAATCCCATCAGATTGACCGGTAAGTAAAGAAATATGTCATACTCTTCCTCTTTTGGGGAGCTATTCAAAAAGGAGATTGTCCACATTTCAAGAGGCTCACGAGTCGGGACAGCTATATTCCATTTCACAGTACAGTTCCGCTGCGTTCCGGAGACTTTCCACCGGACAGGGTCCATAGTACAGAGGTAATCGTCCGGCACGTGTCCGAAAGGTGTTACTGCGGGCGACCAGCAGAATCCGTCAGGGTGGCGTATGATGAGGTTTCTCTCCGGAGAATCGAAGAGCAGAGCATCCTGCCCGTGTTCGTCCCAGTATCTCACCCCCCCCTGCGCGAACTGATCAAACTGGGACATCAGTTGCTCATTGTAAAGATAATTCTGCCAGCGTCTGGGGGTGTCGGGATCGGTCAGTAGAAAAGCATCTCCACAACCATTGTCACTGAAGTATCCTTTATTAGTCATTTTATTACCGTTATCTGGAATAAGGGTTATTGTTTGATATAGAACCGAAGCGGTGACATTATCCCTCCTGTTCCCAACTCGTTCAGAAACAGACGTTCGGTGCGTATAGTAATTTGATTACTTTGATCGCTGCGGAGCGCTTCACTTGCATCGAAAGATGCAGGAGTTGCGTATCCGCTGAAATCATCACTGGTCTGGCCCTCATCGGTAACATAAGGGATATGCTCACCATTGATGAAAACCTTGGCGGAACCATCTGTAGCCCCGATCCACAGCCGCACATCGGAATTGTCAGGGATTTCCGGAATATCGATGTGCGTTCTGTACCACACCGTGCCCATATAGTTGTGAAGTCCCAGCGCTGACCATGTCTCGCGCATTACATCCGTAGATTCCCAGGTGCTGTCGTCGTAGTCCTCCTCATACCATCGCTGGGATTCACCGATATTATCGGGATCCGGCTGATAGCGCGATTCCAGCAAAGGAGAGGTGAACCATTCGTGTTCGGCGGAGATACGCCCCGCATCCTGATAGGTTCGGTTATAGAAGCTGTTAAAATATCCACTGTTGATAGTTCCGTGACTTGACCAGCCTACTTTGCCGAAAGCATACTGATCCTGATATTTCTCGCTGTAATGACGCATAGCATCCATATATTCTTCAGCGCTTTGCGCGATCCCATCGAACTCTCCTTCCGCAAGATCGTAGCGCAACTGCATGAAGTCTTCGAACAAACGCAAGGAAATATCGGCAAGTTCGATACGCCTGCTGACTATGTCGGTCTCCGCTGCGGTCTTAGCAGCATCAAGCAGTTCCCGCATCCTTGCCAATCGTGAAGGAGTGAAACGCCGCATATGACCCCATCCGGCGCCGGAAAATTCCGGAACATCGACCCAGAGTCTGTCCACATAATGCCAGTACCGGGCCATTTCTTCGGCGGCGCTGCCGTAGAATGTATCATGGAGTTCATCGATAATCTCATACGGGTCCTGGTCAGGGTCCCAAGCCATCCGGTTGCCCATATAAAGGGCATGCATCGAACTTTCGAAATTAGGCAGAGTCTCCGGCTGCCAGAATCTGGCCGCTCCTTTGTCAAATACGAACTGAATGTCATTCGCCCACTTGCGTATCATAGGATTGGGGCTGGCCGCTTCTGCCAAAAACCAGCCATAGAAGTAGTAGGAGACCATATCGACTTCGTCTCCCCAGCCTTCAACTATATATTGCAGTTCCACGTTATCCGGCACATAATCATAGGTCATAGGATGGGCTCGGGCGTAAGTAATGGGAGCTATCTGTGGCACCAGATTCGGGTGCGGTTTTTCCCGTACGGGGGGACGTGTATAGTCGACATAAGCTAAAAAGCCGAAGAGTACGTCCGAAAATCCTTCTTCATCGACGATGCGTTCTGCCACGCGGTTGGCGAGCACAAGCAGGCGATCGGTTTTCGAGACGGTACCTGTGGAAGTATCGATATCCCCGGCGTCATACTGCGGGTCCCGTTCCTGATCCCAGCCGATACCGTCCATAGGAGAGAGTGAAAAGGTGGGAATTTCCGGGTCATCCTGCAAACGGCTCAGGTAGATATCACTGAGCAATTCGGCCACTTTAGGGTGAGTCCACTGGAGCTTCATCGAGTGAGGTTCGCCGTCTATTATGGCACGTATATCGGGATATTCCTCTCTGTGTTCATCCGTTATGCGATGTTCAATAGCATGGCCGGCGGCCAACGTCATACCACCCATACGGTTGCGCCTGGCGTAATCGTTATCAGTGTACCAAATTCCCCTATAGATCGTATAGGGACCGCTGGTTTGATCGCGCAAACTCAGGGAAATAGTGGGTGTGTCCGGCAGCACCTCGCCTAGTTCGCTGGGCATATACCACCGGCAGCCGAGTTCATCCAGAAGAGTATAGAGCGCATAGCTGGTGGCAAGATCCGATTCACCTGAAAAGCCTATGGCATCTTCAGTGACGGTTATCTGGAACCCCTGCTCGTAATCGTAACTGTCTTCCGGTGCACCGAAGCGTTCTTCTGCCAGTTCTGCGATAAGAATCGGCAAATTCCCATTATCATTTTCGGGTTCACCTGTCTTAATTTCGATTTCAGCTCCGCTCATACGCTCTATGATGCCGGCGAAATCCCGCACCGATTCACGCAGGCGCCGTCGCAGGTCTTCTTCACTGCGATTGCCACGCCAGCTGGGTTCGGGATTTTCCTCCGGGTCATCCCAAATACGTTCGGGAACATAGATCGTGGCGAGCGGCTCACCATCATGGGTTATATCAATATTACCAGCAACCACAGCCGGTGCTGTTAAGTAAAAGGACAGCGTCAGGATACAAAAGACAGCTCGTGCTAAATTCATATAGAATTCTCCATATCTCATAGTAAAAGTTATCGTTCTTTGCTAATTATGTTGAATTTGCGTTGGTTTATGAAAATGTTCGGAACATGTTGTTACTACTCTACAGTGAACAGCGGTCCGGCTTCCGGATCGTAGTCTTCAGGCGGTTCAACCGGTTCCTCGCCTTCCTCCAGAACGCGTTTGTAAAGAACGACAGGGCGCATTATGCCACCGGTACCCAGTTCATAGACCTGCCGGTTATCCACCTGGACGACGAGGTGCTGGAGTTCTCCGGGGCGCAGCATAGGTGTGACCGGTACTTCGCCCGGCCGGAAATTGGACGTCGCAAATTCACCGGCGAGATGCCCGTCGATATAGACTCGCGTGTTACTGTCGTTCCCACCGAACCACAGGAAGACTTCCTCCTTTTCTTCAAGTTCGAAATCGGGCGTTTCTATGTCCACAGCATACCAGATAAGGCCTCGAAAATGGGGAAAACCCTGCTCATCGATGTTGGCGGAATATGTTCTCATATCCACCCATGAATCCTTAGGGTAATGGGGATGATAGAGTGACATGGATTCGCCGATATTTGTTTGATCGAAATATGCCTTCCATTCGTCCGGAAGCTGCTTGAGGATATCACCGTCCTCAGCTATCCTGATCGCGTCTTCGAACGTAGGTTGATGAAACGCACTCCAGTAACGTCGGCCCATGGTGGCGAAAAAGCTCTCATATTTGTCTCTGCCTTCCTCATAGGCTTCGATGAACGCTTGATTCCCTTCTTTTACGGCTTCGATGTCAAACTCCTGAAGCCCATAGTGAGCCTGGAACCATGCCTGCGCCATCCGCAACGGGAACCTCGATACACTCACCCGCTTTTCGTAGGGATTTTGACCTTCAACAGCTTCTTCAGCCTCAGAAAGGTTGCTCTCCAGCTCATCCATGACTTCGGTGGTCAGAATCCGGTGCATGGACCACAGATTTCCCGAGTAGGCCGAGGTGGTCTCATACGCCTCTTCCAATATCTCATTGTAAGCGCGCATAGGCTCGGCGGCCGGTCCATAGTAGAGGGGGTAAAATTCGTCAAGAAGCTTGTCAACATCTGTTTCAACGTCCCAGAAAAGACGTCCTATCATGTAGTTGCCGGGGATCATGGTATGCCAGTTGGAATGCGATTCAATGGATGCATATTCCAACCCCCATTCGAAAAGATTGGGGATATCCCTGCGGAAGGCCGCCACACGCGTGAAAGGCATCGCACAGTCGGCAAGATTAAAATTATAAAGATAATATCCCACTTTCGGAGAAAGCTCAACCCATTTTTTCATGATTTCTTTGAGCATCATAGATGTGGGCGCGTTTGGAGTCCCAACGCTCGTATAGCGGGAATAGCTTATGGGAGCCACTTTCGGGAAGATCATTGGATGCGGTTCGACATTCGGAACGCTTTTATGATTGGAGTAGACGTAGAATCCGAGCAGTTTGTCAGGATATTCGTCCTCAATTCTCTCCGCAACCTGATTAATGAACCAAACCACAATGTCCGTTGAATCCTGACGATGCGGATAGAGAAAATCGGGGTCGCCGGACATAAGTGCCCGGCTTTCCGGCCGTTCGTCGCGTAAGGCACCATCATCGGGACCGAGGCTGGTGCCGATGATATCGGGGTTTCTTTCAAAAAGGTTTCTCACGCGAGTCACCGCGCGTTCGAGTACATCGGGATGCGAAAGGTTCGCCTGTCGCCCCTGGACTTCACCGCCATATTTGGGATAATACTCAGGATGGCGTTCGACCAATGGTTCTTTATCGCGGGGTTCCATGCCCTGCATAAAACGGTGAAAACCGTGGCCCTGCGGCATCTGCGGGCCGCCCATACGATTTCGCAGCAGCCATCGGCGCTCGCCCCAGAGATTACGTGAATGATAATCAGGGGCAAAATCACGCGTGGCAACCTCGAAGGTCACACTGTCGTGCTCGGGAACAATCTCCGTCCACTCTTCGGGGCCGTACCAGCGCACCCCGAGATCATGGAGCACCTGATAGACTGCGTATGCAGCGGCACGTGGCGTTTCGCCGATAAGCTGTGTTCCTTCAGCCCCGATGTCCACACGGTAGGCGTCGCCGAGTTCTGAGGTCTTCCCGATATCCCCCTCTTCTTCACTGACCCTGATACGGACCGGCATAGTATCGGGCGCGGCTTCCGTCGCCACCGCTGGGCGAACGCCAGTGATCTTTTCCAGGTATTCGGCCAGATCATGTGCGGCCCAGTGCAGCGGGGCTTCATCCCTGTTGGCACGCGATTCGGGATTGAGATCGAGATATTCAGCATCAGCCACCACTGTGATCCGCGAGTGGCCGTTTTCGATCCATACGGACTCCTCCTCAGCTGCTGCAATAGAAAACGAAACATGACTAAAAATCGCTGCGAACATAAATGCAAACATAATTTGCAAGAACCTTTTTCTCATTATAGTGCTCCTTTCATAAATGTTATTAGACTGACAGTGAAAAACATTGCATGATCTCTTTAGCCGCACTAAAGGAATCCACCCTCACATCAACGTGCTTCACCCAAAGCTTACCGGTCGTCAGGATGCCAGAAGGAAGGAGTCCATGGGATACCTAACGGTTCGCCCTGGTTATTACTTCTGTAATCATGAATGGTCCAGTAGTTTTCGTCGATAAAATCATGCGTTTCAACGTGACCGTCCAGAAAGGCAACGTTTGTTCCTTCCGCAGTATAACCGGTACGGTCTATATGATTTGGACGGGGTTTAAGGTGTCCCCACGTCGTATCATTTACATTAATATAAGCTGTATCCGTTAATATGAATTGATGAGAAGGGGACAGACGCTGCCCCTCCCAGCCGTCCCGCCGGTCGTAACCCGAGGCGGAAGCTACGGGAATGAAGCCTTCATCGCTATAATTCCAGTAGTTTTGACGCCACCCGTTAGGTTCCACCCAGCCAGTAGAGGGATCAGGGCCCCAGTTACCGTGCCCGGAAATCGGCAGATAGCTCATTAGTGCTCGGGGCGCACCTGTATTCACACTCCAGGAGCTGGTTGCATCTTTATCCCACCATACATTTTCTTTCCCCTCACGGGGGTCGGGATGGACCGGGCATTCAACAAGAGATGCCGGAACGCTGTATTCGTCACGCACCGTTACGTGGACACCATCGTAAAGGTAGAAAAAAGTATCATGTACCGGCGATGGAAACATACCGTGATCCATATCATACATCAGCCATGTCTGAGTCAGCTGTCGCAGGTTGGAAGTACACCCCACAACCTGTGCAGCTTTTCGCGCCCGTTCCAGCGCCGGCATCAGCATGGATGCAAGTATCGCAATGATTGCTATCACCACGAGAAGTTCGATTAACGTGAACCGCAACATCCTTCGTACCTGTGTTAAACATGTCCTTACCTCTTCTAAGAAAGTGTTAATAGTTACACTAAATACGACACTAAATACGATTTTAGTTAAAAACAAATCAAATGGATTAAGATCAACAACATAAAAATCGTCCGGTATTTCCAAAAAAAAGATAATCTCATTTCGAAACCGCTTTCCTTCTATTTTAATTCATTTAAAAGTATTTGTCAAGTAAGGGGGGGATGGTAAGTCTTCAGTGAACCACGTCTCATTTTTTTATGCATGAACGCCAGTGGTTAATGAAATGCAGTTTATTTCTGCAATCTCAGGCACTCACTTTATCTTTCTCAGGCTCAAGTATTTTTTTAACGAGTTTTTTGAATGTATCTCCCCTGTCAGCAAAATTCTGAAACATATCAAAACTCGAAGAAGCCGGTGAAAATAAAATAGAAGATCCGGGCATAGAGGTATTATAAGCGGTATCTACAGCGTCTTTCAAAGTTTCGGATTCTATGATTATCGGGGTATGCCCGGCTCCTAAACCGGCCTCCCGTACGCTTTGCGCTATAGCGGGGCCACATGAGCCGAGTGTAATTAAGACATCAACCTTTTCTATAACCGCATCTGCAAGCTTATTAAAAGGCAGTCCTTTATCCTTCCCCCCGCAAATAAGCGTAATAGGCGGCTGAACGGCTTCGATAGCAGCTATAGTAGAATCAGGGGTCGTAGAATCGGAATCATTGTAGAAGGTCATCCCCTCGAAACGGGAACATTTCTCCATCCTATGCTCCAGAGGTCTAAAGGATATCAGGCCGGAACATATAGCTGCGGGCTCACACCCGAGCCATTTTGCCGCAGCGGCAGCCGCAAGGGCATTTTTCAGGTTATGATCTCCGATCAGCTGCATATCATTCTTCTTAAACAATGCTTCCCTCTCCCCACCATGCTGATAAACTACCTGTTTGCCATCCAAAAACACACCATCAAAAGCCCTGCTATGAACTGATCCCGAACCGTCAAAAAACATCAAATCACCCATGACATCCTGCTTCCATATTTTACTCAAAAGAGTGCTTTCAGCATTTAAAATCGCTATATCATCGTTTTTCTGATATTTAATGATATTTTTTTTCGCCTCGGCATAAGTTTCAAAACTGTCATACCAATCAAGATGATTCAATAAAACATTAGTTACAATCGCTGTTTGAGGGGAAAATGGCAAAGCGGCTGCGTCTTCGAGCTGAACGGAAGATATTTCTAAAACAACCTCATCGTTTTCAGTAATTTGATCGACTGAATCGAGCATGGATATCCCAATATTACCGCCCATATATACGGACTTTCCCGCTGCCTTCAACATCTGTGCAAGCATCGCCGTAGTAGTAGATTTACCGACCGAGCCGGTGACAGCGGAAATACGCCCTTTACATAAGGCCAGGAATATATTCATAGGGCTGGTCAGCGGCTTACCCGCTTCGGATGCGCTGAGCACTATATTCGCATTTCTGGGAACAGCGGTATTCAAAACGACCAGGTCACTGTCCTTAATTATCGCTTTGTCCTGCGGCCCGAACCGGAACCGGATCGGCAAGCCTTCAAGTTTTGCTATGGCCGGCGCCAGTTCCTTTTCCGATTTCAAATCGGCGACTGTCACACATGCACCTTTTTTACACAAAAACCTTGCGGCCCCCTCCCCGCCACCGAAAAGCCCTAAACCTATAATAGTGACTTTCTTTCCACTGATATTTCTCAGCAATCCTTTCAATCGGACTTCATTACAAAGCGGCGAATTTAAGCCTTTTTTTCCTGACATATCGATAATCATAATAATTTTTTCATTTAACTTAAGTCCTCAGCAAACAACTGAGGATCACTAACGTGCCCCTTGCCGTTGGAACATTCCTGACATTTCAGGCTTTTCAATTCGTATATTAAACGTTGTCGGTGGTTTATGAAATGTTCAGGGTTTTACCCGACTTCTATCAAATGCTCTATTAACCAGGAGATGGAACGAGCGGTGAAAATACACGTTTGTTTTACAGTCCATTCTTCATTCCAGGTCTTCAATGTCGGCCCCCAGGGTGTATATCCTAAAAAAAGCCGCCGATCAGCAAAATTTACGAGTACCTCACCCGAATGATGGTCCACAATTCTACCTTCCACCTGCAAATCAACCGCTGATCGCTTTTGCAGCGGAAAAAAGAAAAAACCAAAATAACGCCCGGCCCCCGAACCGGTATCAAACCCGGTTATTTTGCTCTCAATCACCATAGCAGGTGAGTCAGTTTCAAAATCCGTGTCAAGCGTAACATACAATAAATTATTAATTTCCAAAAGCTCTATCGCTAATACCTGACGGAAATAATTGGCAGCGAAATGATAAGCCTTCTCGTGATCATCAATCCAGGTGCCTCCTACGGAGACGTCACTGACGACAATACTTTCATATCGGCTCAAATTGGCTCCCGGCTTTAATTCGACGCGGGATACAGGCGGATCGAATTCATCAATCATCGCATCATACGATCGATGAAATTCATAGGTTTCCCTTATCTGAGGTGGTGAGCATCCATGGTAAAAACATGCCAAAAAACATATTAAGATAGCAATAATTGAACACCATGGACGTTTTTTCATGTCCCGTTGCACCACAATCATAAAAGAAATTGTTCTTAAGTAATATATTAATTAAAACTCCCGCTTATTTTCAATTCTATAAGGCATTTGCTATAGACTTCTGTTTACCGTTGCACATAAAACCATTCATCGGAGGTCAATAAATAACTATAACATACTGTAAATGAGCAGGATAACTCCAGAGTAATAACATTATCATCGTTATGTATTAAGGAAAAATGCCCTAAACAAGGCTGAAAATATGATAGGAAAAAAAACGGACATTTCACGTATCAGTATTCAAATGTTGTGAGAAATGCGGCTGACCGATATCCGATTTCATTTGACAGTACCGCACTGATTAAAACATAATTGGGTACTGTCAGGTACCCGGGAACCCGGCTGCATCTCTACCGCATTCAGTGGAGGTGAAGATGAATTGACGGCGCTCACTGAATTTTTTCAATGTTCTTGGGACGTGGTTGAAAAGGTACAACCATAAGCTGTATAGTGAGGCAAGGGTGGCTGTCATTCGTATCGCACGCATCCCTGCGTGCGCCCTGGACAGGCAAGATGCCTGTCATACATTACGGTCAAAAGAAGGCTTTTTAATTGAGATTCCGCCAGCAGCCTTTTCAAGGGCTCCGGAGTCCGGAAATTGCTACGCGCTCCCCGGGACGCTTGAAAGCGTCCACTACGAGCCGGGTTTTCGGCCAGGTCCCTTGTGGTCCTTTTTACTTAGTCAACTAACTTTAACTTTAATTTTAAATGATAATATGGAAACCTCACAAAAAAATAAACCAATTATTGGCATACATCTCGATTTCAAAGGCGTAATGTTCCGCCCCGATTATATCCCTCAGTTACTGACCGATCTGGCAGGCCAAGGCATCAATACCGTTTTGGTGGAATACGAAGACATATTCCCCTTCGATGGATGGGATATTGCTGCAGACAGTAGTGTGTCATGGTCGGAGTCAACACTGCAAGATTTCCTCAAGGCGGCGGACAAAAACGGAATCGAAGTCATACCGCTTCAGCAATGTCTGGGACATCTGGAATACGTCTATCGCTGGGAGTGCTACCGCAGTTTCGCTCTCGATCACAGTTATCCCAGCACAGTTGATTTTGAAAATGCCGAGGCCAGGAAACAAATTTTTGACATGCTGCGTCAGGTTATCGAGGCGCATCCCAATTCGCGTTACGTTCATCTGGGCATGGATGAAGCGCATGCTTTAGTCGATGAAGCGAGAAAAAGAGAGGAAAATGTTGTAGACCTCTTCATTGGATACCTGAATAATCTCTGTGATATCTGTGAGGATTACGGTAAAAGGCCAATCGTCTGGTCCGATATGCTGGAAGATCACTTCAAATCCGGAGTGTGGGACGGTATGCGTAAGAAAGTAACACTGATGCCCTGGGATTACGAGTCTACAGGGGAGACGATAAAGGTCGGCCGCATCTGTGGCAGACGTTTCGCCAGGCATTGGTTAGAGGAGCCTTCAAACCCGCAAGCACCACCGATAAACAGCAATTTCTCCTTTATCGAAGATATGCCGAAAGGTGCGCTCAGGGCGCTGGGAAAGAATCTTGAAGATGGTAAGTTTACCAGCATGTTCCAGGCGGATATGTGGAAGAAGCTGGGTTTTGAGGTAATCGGGGCTTCTGGAGTGCGTTGCAGTTCGCACGGGGGCGTCATGCCGTTCTACATCAAGGCCGTTGAGAACATACGGGCTTGGAGCCGCGCCGTAGCGCGTGCCGGAATAGCTGGTCAGGTGGGTACGGCATGGGCCCGCGGCACCACGTGGTGCCCGCCTAATCTCAGCTTTGATCTCATCTGGCCGTTAGTAGGTGAGCTGGCGCGGAGCATGGGATCGCACCCCGAACCTTTCTGGAAGGCCTTGCCTGAAAAAACGGTGGAGCGCATCATCGGAACCATCGGCAGATGCCGCCTGGACTGGAACATCGAAGACAAAGTTATACAGGAGATGGAAACCCTGCTGCCGCAAGTTCAGAGCCACGCTTTTGAATGGCAGAGCATAATACTCATGCTTAAGGTGCTAAAGCTGCACAGTGAGTTGGATAATGCTATAAAGGAAGTGGAGTATTTCCATGCAAACAACCGCCCGGTAGACAGTGAATGGCAAAGACGAATAGATGATCAGAAACGGCTGATTGGTGAAATTGCCGGCAAACGCCAAACCGTGCGAAAGCATTTCGGCAAACGTTATCACGGCAGTGCATTCGAAGAATGGATTGGAGACATGTTCGATCTCTACGAAGAAAAAATAAAAGATTGCACCGCGACATGCAAGCGAAAAAAGGAAAGAGCTAAAAAAATATATGGCGGCTGACGCTGCCCTCTCTCCCCTCAGGGGTATTACCATGTCCAGGCAAATTTACTCCGGTTTCTTGACAAAAACTCCTGTTTTGCATAGAATCCCTTAATTGTTTTATAAGTTTAAGTGAACCACGTTTACGTTATCATCACCGTGCCTGTGCCGTTGGTGAGGTTATGGATTCACTTTGGACTTACAAAAACTTACGTTGTATTTATGGAATAAATAACTATCGACACTTTTTATCTGGTGTTTTGCTTTATGTATCGTATGGGACAAGAGGAAATTGAGGAACTTTCAAAAGTTATCGAAGGTGGAAAACTGTTCAGAGTAGGCAGCCCTTACCTTGCTGTAGGTACTTTTGAAAAGGAATGGGGTGATACTATCGGTACCGAATATGCCCTGTGTGTAAACGGTGGGACTTCGGCGCTCATTGGCGGACTGGTAGGTTTGGGTGTTGGACCGGGGGATGAAGTGATCGTACCCGGATATACCTTTATGGCCTCAGCCATAGCCGTCCTGGCTGTTGGCGCCATACCCGTCATAGCGGAAATTGACGAGACATTAACTATTGATCCTGATGATGTCGAAAATAAAATAAGCCCATATACAAAAGCAATAATGCCGGTGCATATGAAAGGCTTTCCCTCCGACATGAACCGCTTAAAGTCCATAGCCGAAAAACATAATCTGCTGATCCTCGAAGATGCATGCCAGGCCGACGGAGGCAGCTATAAAGGAGCGCGGCTTGGTTCATGGGGAGATGCCGGCGCCTTTAGCTTCAATGATTTTAAGATATTATCAGCGGGGGATGCCGGCTGTATGGTCACCGACAATCGTAAGGTCTATGAAAGAGCGCTGATCTATCACGACGGCGGAGCGGCATTCAGACCTTATGCCGAAAGCCTTACCACCCCCACCTTTATCGGAGTCCAAAACCGGGTCGGTGAACTCATAGGAGCCGTCCTAAGGGCGCAACTGCGCAGGCTTGAAGGTATCCTGACCGATCTCAGAAATGCCAAAAAACAAATTGCAGCTGCATTGGATAAACAACCCAATTTTACTGTTATACCGTCAAATGATGCCGAAGGTGACTGCGGTACGACTTTGGGGCTGTCTTTTGATAGCGAAGAAACCGCTCGCAGGTTTGCCGGCACCGAGAAAGTAAACGGAAGTCTGCCTATCGATACGGGAAAACACGTTTATATCAACTGGGAACCGATTCTGGAAAAAAGAGGCGCACATCATCCGGCTCTGGATCCGTTCAAATTACCGGACAATCAGGCGCTGAATACAGATTACAGCAAGGATATGTGCCCGAATACCCTCGAAATACTGAGTAAAACAGTCTTTATCTCTATCAACCCCGATTGGTCACAAAACGATATAGATGAACGCATAGACGCCTGCATCAAAGCAGGGAGGAATTTGTGAATAATATAAGGTTTTACGACATTAACTTTCCGGCGGGCTCCCCAACGACTGGAGCCTATAAGCCGGCCCTGACTCAGAATGACATCCTTTTTCAGTTAAAAAAACAGGGGATTGATAAGGCACTGGTAAGTCATGCTGCTCAAAGTGAAGCTGGCCCTCCGGTGGGCAATCGTCTGCTTACCGATATTATCAAAGGGAGAGATGAACTTGGAGGAACATGGTCGGTACTGCCTCCACAGAGCGATGAACAGGACCTGAGAAATATTTTTTATCGTAACGCTCAAAAACTTTTTGGAGAAAAACTATGAATACTATTCGATCTATCGGGCAGGCCATTACGTCTACTAACTACGCAACAAATCGACTCTTTAACTTTAATCCGGATAAGATTCGGAACATGGCGCAGGATTTTCTGGCTTCGGGTATCAGCGAAGTCGAGATACCGGAAGGCGTTCTGGACCCGGAAGGACGTTGTCCTGAGAAGTTTGTCGATGAGAAGACGCTCAATGAAACCATCTCCATGCTGCCCTCTGAAACTAAAGTATTAGCAACCTATGTCAGCAGCGGCAAAGTGGGAAAAGATAATGCCGAATTTTTAAAAGCTACAAAAATAAAATTCGACCACTTATTACGTTTTTTCCCTGATATGACCAGGGCAATGCTCCATCCGCCGGGTAATATTACCGACGGCGAAGTTGAAGATGTTGTTAGCACATGGGCCGAGTTGGCTCGTTACGCAGCGGAAAAACGCCCCGGTTTCCAGTGCTGCCTGCATAACCATTATGACGGAAGCTGTGAATCCGCCAGCCAGGTGCGCCGTTATCTTGATGCCCTCGCCACTGAAGATGAACCTGCATTACGCTGGGGCCCCGACACCGGACACTGCCACGGAATGCAAGATGAATTCCTGACCGTCCTGGATGAATATGCACCGCTTATCGGTAATCATTTCCATATAAAGGCCCGTATACCCGGTTTTGACTCTCAACATGGTGGTGAAGCTTACACTCCGGAACGTGATATTTGGAAAAGTGAAGCAGAAAAAGGACGCGGTCTCTATAGCGGTTTCGTAAATTGTGCCGACCCGGAGATAGAGACTCCATTCAAGGAAATCTTCTCAATCATACAAAAGAAGGCGCAACCCACGGAAAAGGCTATTACGGGCGCTATCGAAATCGATAACCCTCGTCAACATCCGCGACTGGAGGCAATGTGCAGTACTCTTTACCTGAAAACAGTCCACGGTATTGAACCAGCTATTAAGCTCTCCAATGATGACATCATTAATCGCGTTTTTAAAACAGAGGGTACATGTGGATGTTAGATATCCAGTGAAATCCGTTTACCCCATCACAACCTTTACACCCTGTGCCGGAAATGATCTCAAGGCGTTCACTGAGGGCTTAGTGTGGATGCGGTTGAAAAGTCCTTTTCAAAACTCAAAGTGGATGCAGCAAAAGCTGCTTCAGAGGTGAGAAGAGCGGCTAACCCGCATTTCTCAGAACCCGTAAGGCCGGGTGGCCAAAATAATAATCCATTACGGCCGCCCAAGTAACGGCATATGTTAGGATAAACGGCTTTACTATATGAAGTTAATGAATAATT
>PUNP01000891.1 GCA_003551785.1 Candidatus Brocadiaceae bacterium
AACAAAAAAAGATTAGCGATTCTATTATCGACAGAAAACCCCCGCCCGGAAAACCGGAATCTCATCCGAAATAAACTGAAGCATGGGTGCGATACCTTTCAGGATGGGGTCTAGTATAGTCAAGGGAGGCGGCGGGTCAATCCTCCACTTTGCTTTTTCCACTATTTCATATTTTGTTTTTTGAATCATCAACTGAAAAGAACCGCACCGGTTTCCTGTCTTTCCAGGCCGATGGAGAGCGATATTCACTCTCGAATCCTTTCTTCGAGCAGTTGGATATCTGGCCTTACCAAGCATGACGAAAAAAGCAAAGCAAAGGACTGACCCGCTTATACGCTGAAAAAGCATCGACCCGGTTTAATTTTATACAGCTGTTCAACCGTCTAACGGTTTCCCTGCTGACAGCGATAATAATAACTTTCGCTGAGCTTTCTATTCCTGCTCCACCACCACCCGGTAGAAAGACGAACCAAGCCCCTCGGCTGTTTCGTCCAGATATTCCGAAACGCCGTCAATGCCCTGAATCCCGGTGGCCACCGTTTCGAACTGCGGCTCCCCGGTCAGATCCTGGCTCCGCTCAATCGTGTATGTCCTGTCGGCGACACTGCGCCAGCGGACTATATAACCTCCGGCAGTCTCTTCCGGCGGTTCGGTCATACGCAGGATATCAGTGATGTCATTGGGGTTTGTCCCCGCTATCCATTCCTCGTATACCATGAACGGGCTGTCACCGATTTTTTCATGATCCATGGTGCCATCGGTCACCAGTCCGTGCCCTTCCATCCAGGCCACAGAGATGCCGTGCGGAGTTGTATCCGAGAAGAAAGCGGTAACATTCAGGTCAGAGGTGACATTTGCATCGGTGCGGGCGGCGGTCTGGACTCCGTCACTCCATTGTACGAACCGATATCCTTCCGAGGGGACAGCCACAACCTCCTCTCCGGTTGTTCCGTGAAAAACAATCTGTAGAGATTCTCCTTCAATTGATCCGTTCGAATCTGTCGTATAGGTTAGAGTATATTCAAGCCCGCTGATTTCCAGATCGACTTTGAGGTTTTGACCGCTCTTTTCAACCTCCACGGTAACTGGTTGAGCCAAGCCGCCGCCGGCAAAAGTTATCTGCATCACCTGGTCATCATGAAGGTAAGGCAGAGCATATCCCCCTGAGTCCGAAGTGACCGTATGCCAATCGCCATCTTCGATGACCACGGTTACGCCTGATATGCCTTCACCCACATTATAAAAGCCATCGGCATTGACATCGTTATAAACCACTCCCAGTACCAGGGGGGACGGCGTGGCACCCGAGAGCGCAAATTTCTGGGTTATCATTGTCGCGTTGTACTCAACGTCATTCGCCGCCCTGAACAGACCGGTAAGTATACCCAGGCCTGTCTCATCAAAAGAACTATTGCAGATATTTGTCCTGTGACCTGGGCTTTCGAACAGGCTTTCATGAAGCATGACCGTATGTTCTTCAATATCAATCTCACCGGTTGATCCGGCCCAGGCCAGATTTTCGCCCCAGCTCCATGAACCGGAAAATACATAGCCTGCCAGCTCCATTCGTTCGCCAGGATTCGTTGCATCGACGCCTGTATGGGAAAACGTATCCGTGTCAAGCATCCATTGGGAATGCTCTCTGGCGGCCTGAATCAAAAGCGGATGAAACGCGAGCGGCGGTTTGGGGTCATCGGTGATCGTGCCGGGATCCAGGCCGTCATTTAAACTGATCCCCAGCCGCGTCGCTTCCGCCGCCGGTTCTCGCCGGGCCCGATTGATTAACTCCAGCATTAATTGTTCGTAAGCTGAAGGGGCGCCATGGTCGAAATATTGCGACCCTGTTTCAATGACAGATAAATCCGTAGATATTGACGGAGGCGTAAACCCCGAATGAGATTGCGGTTCGCCCAATCCCCTCGCCGCGCCCGGGCTGTCTTGGTCCATACTGCAGGCCTGCAGGTCGGCCAAACTCCGTAACTCGTTGCGGATGTCTTCTCGTTCAGCAGACCGGAATAAACACCGGCTGCGAGATGCCTGAATCACGGATCCGAAAGATGGATACCCGATGGTTTCATCATGAACCAGAACCATATCCGGACAGCCAAGGATGCCGCCGGCGAAGACTGAGGAAAGAGTGACAAGTAGGAAAAACAGTCCGGCCAGGTAACGCAGACGGTAAAACATCGTACAACCTCCTTACAAAAACAATGTATTCCTTAAAAGAACATTTAACCCGGCAAGCCGATACTTCTCTATGGTTTAGCTCATGAGAAATCATATTTCGTTGTTTGCGTATAAAATATCAGGTTTTTGCCGGGAAACAAAATGTCAAAGGAATTTCGTATTTGTATCCGGGCCGGACTATCGCTGTTTACGCCTTGAAACGCAAACCGGATGTCTTTATTTTCGATAAAGTCTGAACGGATATCCAGTGCCCGTATCGCATTACTTGCCTCTATTACCCTGGCCCCCTGCGGCCGACATTTAACTGAAAGCATAACCATGCCCCGATCTTTACAGGCGGATGGAGCCTTTGACAATTCAAATTAGAAGAACTGAATTGATAGTTGGTCCTTACAGTTAAATATGAACCACGATAATTATGGAACCGATAAAACCGATAGGTCAATCAGGCACCTGGTCAATCATTCTGTTTCCAGCCGACCAGTGCTTCCTCCGCCTCCATGGCCGGATTATATCTTACGGATGTTATACTGATCCTCATGGCAGGAAGGGCCCGGGTGATTAATGAGATGAATAATTCTACCTATCGTAATGCCCTCATTTGCCGGAAATCCTGCGGTGAGTTTAACATTAAAGAGCTCCACCCGATGTTTGAGTATGCCCGGAATTTCCAAGACCGTGAAACAGCCCGTAAACCCCATTGAAAATGTTTGTCTGCGGGATTAATGGTTTGTTTGAACTTCCAGCTCCGGCGATCGACAGGATCCGGAAATTATGACTGAGAGAACGGGAGGGGAACTTGGATCGAGGAGCTGTAAACGATCATCTCAGATGTCAAGGGTCCCGGGTGTTTACAAGAGACTTTACGGACCACCGTGATCAGCCGGAATGAATCATCCTAATGACACACCGGGTAACCTTTATCCGTCCGACAAGTGAACACATTGCAAAATTGCAGATATCTGTAAAATTATTCCTATGCAAATATTTATGTATATTTATAGAGATGTTTAATCGTTGATTTCAGTGGTTTAATTGACCGGCTTACAATGACTGCCCATGACGGCCGGATCGGCTTTATTACTGTCCTGCTATTTGTTACCCGCACTTGAACCGACAGGCACCCTGAAATTTCATAAAATTTCACGATATCATTGCATTCCATCCCCTCAATGCTATTTTCGTCATCGGAAAGTAGCATTACATTTTTTTCTTTTCAAAGAAAGCGAACAACAGCAGTTTTTTGAAAATCAGATATGCTGACGAAATCTTTAAGCAGCGTAATTTATTGAAATAGAGGGGAAAGTATTTTCTTCGAAATTCTGAAACCAGATGAAAACAGCTGTTCCGATCCAAATAATTGACATAAGGATCATTTTCTCCGTGAACTTGAGATGCTTTCCGGTATTATGCCTGATAAAACTGGAGGATAACAGTAAATGTGTGGAATAGTCGGCTATGTTGGAACTGGCAGCAGTCAGGAAAAAACACTTGGCAATGTAGAGGAATGCAAAGCCAGAGGAGCGCCTGTTATAGGGATTGTAACTGAAGGGGATACTTCGACTCCAAAGTATATCGACGATAC
>PUNP01000108.1 GCA_003551785.1 Candidatus Brocadiaceae bacterium
GTTCCATTTTTTCGATATCAACCGACAGATAGCGTTTTTTCCCATAAGATATATTTATCGGTTACTCCACAAGCACCAGGCCGAAATACTTCTGCGGGCTGGAGCGATCTTTAGCGACATTCCTCTTCAAAAGCTTCGCTTGTCAGCTTCATTTGCCATTCCTCCATCAAAAGTTACATTTTGCCGATAGCGTGCAGAAGAGCTATACGGGCGTTTTCTTTTATTGCGGTTCCATACGATGGAACGGTGAGGATAGTGGAAATATTTCCGGATGCAGCAATCGTTGGCGTCACGGAACACCCGCACGCCAGCAGCCGGTCATTGGAAGCAATTAAAAACACCCCACTTCCCGGAATTATCGATTCGTTGAAATGCACCCGGTAATATCCCTCTTCCAGCTCCCACCAGCCGTAATCATCTTGCGCACTTCGCTTTTTCGGCGTGAGCTCTCTGTCCCTGCAGGGATTGTGTTCATCCCCGCCGAAATCGATCTGTCCCGGCCCTTCAATGGAAGAGATAGCCCCTGCGGTCAGGTGAACTCCGTGCTCATCAATCTGTTTCCCCTCGTAAACCGTATCTTCCAGACATTCTTCAAAAATAATGCGCGGTTCCATAGTTATACCTCCATGCTGTATACTCTCGCATATTTTTCCCAACTCCGATTCTTTACCGCTACTAATTTTTAATGTAACACAAGTTCAGATAGTTATCAATAAAAAATATAGAAATCGTTACCAATAACTCCAGAATGGCAGGCGGCTTTCCGTTTTTTCCGATAAAACTGTATCCGGCCTGCATGTACCCAAACTTTTTATACTTAAGCCGTTTATCCTAATATGTGTCGTTGCTTGGGCGGCCGTTATGGATTATAATTTTGGCCACCTAGCCTTACGGGTTGTGAGAAATGCGGGCTGAGTTTGCTTCAGCATGTCAGATGAATCGCTGCAACAACGCGCCGGTCGCCTTTTTCGAGAAGATCATTGTATTTCTCTATCGCTTTATGTGTCGGCAGCACGTGCAAAGCCTCGCAATACCTTTCGAGTTCTTCTCTGGTTGCAGGAAGCACCTTCATGATGCCGTTTGCCCCGGTGCCGATTACCAGCACTTCAGGATCGGCCTTGCGTATTGGCCCGAGATCATTTATCGACACTTCGTGTCCTGTCTCCCGCCACCAGGATCTGTTTACTCCGTCCGGTGAGATGATGGCGTCGGAAGTATATGTTTTTCCGTTTACGGTTATTCTTCCAAATTGGTAGTTTTCTATTTTCGCATGTTTCATATGACATACTCCAAATTAAATAGTGGTGTCAAGTTCAACGTATATTTTTTCGCTTCACCGAATATTTCCCCTGGTTCTCTGCAAATAATTATTTGCAGACATTTTCTCTATTCAAAGAAGGGCTTTCTGCGCCTGCTTGTGTCCGGAAAAGCCGCTGTGACGGCGATCGCCCGGTATGAAAGAGGCGGCCCCCCACTTCCGAGGCCCCCCGAAAGAGGGATGCCGGGCGGCGACTGGTATCATCCAGGAGCTTGGGTGAAAACCCGGCTCGTAGTGGACGCTTTCAAGCGTCCTTCGGTGAGCGCAGCAATTTCCGGACTCCGGAGCGCAGCTCTTACTTCCGGGTTCGGACCGTAGCAACCTCTTATTATGAAAAATATTACGCCAATATTGAGTCCGGTCTAAAAACCCTGTGGTCTTCATGCCCTGAAAAGGGCAAGGTTTGGTAGCCGCGGGTTTTGAACCCGCGGAATAGGATGCCATACCACCACCGGGGTGCCCCGAACGGGGCACGGTAAATGATTCTAAATATTCCATTTATTCAAGCTCCGTAATGATTTCAGTAATAGCTATTTTAAATGCAATAAGATACTATGCAGAGTATCTGGAAACTCTCATTACTCACAACTTCATGTCAAACAAAATATTACTTGTACAAATGTTAGAATATCAAAAACTGTTCGCTATATCGCCACATACCCATAATGCTATATAACTATTGTAGGGTTTTTAGGGGGTATCGTCAAATGAATTAAAACTGGACTTTATACAATGATATAAAAACCACCTTCAAAGAAAGGAAATAAGCAAACGAAAAAACCAGATCCCGTTCGCCGCATTTGAGCTTGCCGACCCGGCTGCTGAATCCGTTCTCCGCCCCCGTCACGTTTCAACCCCTTAAAAGCTAGTCAATTACCGCGGATGCATCTTCCCCTTCGCCCAACTAATGACACGTTGTTTTATAGGGGAACTTACAACATTGCCGCTAGCAAACACCATCCGGACGGACTTGACTTGAATTGCACTTAGTGATAGCATATGCGTATACTCTTAATAGGATGATCTTGGCCTGTGCGTATGTCCAGGAAAAGTTCTGGGGCGGGCTTTACCCAGAAAAATGCCTTTTTTGTCGTTTTTCTACTGTTTTGAAGGAGTTGCATTATGTGCTGCGAGAAGGAGATAAAGTGCGAAAGGCCGGAAGAGTTGAAGGGAAAACCGGAGGACTGCTCATCAGAGCAGATCCGCAGATGTCACGGCGACCATTCGAATCATCCGTGTATCGATAGTGGATGCGAGAAGCCGGATCAGAGTGTAGGTATGCTTGAAAAGATATTTCCCTATCTCGCTCAGCAGGTCGTCGAAGACTATAAAATCACCAACGGCATCTGTCTCGATATCGGATCGGGTTCTGGGAATTGGGGACTTGAGATTGCCGATATCACGGATATGGTCGTCTACTTGGTCGATATCGACGGCAAGGCGCTGGCGAAAGGAGCTCAAAAGGCCGAACAGCGAGGAATAAAGGGTCAAATAAAGACGATCGAAACCGACGTTCACGATATGGATATACCGGACAGCTTTGCCGACCTGATTGTCTGCCGTGGTTCTATCTGGTTCTGGCACGACAGGCCCCGGGGTTTGCGTGAGATTTATCGTGTGCTTAATCAAAGTGGCGTAGCGATGGTTGGCGGCGGACTGGGCCGGAAATTGCCGGAGAAATACCGCCGGCCGCTCGTTGAAGAACGCCAAAAACGAAAAAATGACTCCGAGTGGATGTATATCCGGTCAAAAGAATACTTTCAAAAAATACTCGCTGAAGCGGGGATTAATTCATACCGACTCCTTTTTGACGAGCCGGTCGGCCGATGGGCTGAGATTCGCAAGTAAAAGCTTCTTAGTTGTGCAGTTTTAAGTCATGATAACCACGGGGACAAGCCCCGTGGTGAAACGATATTCAGTTATAGAATCAAAACAAACGAAGGAATTACTCCCCCACTGGGCTTGTCCCAGTGGTTTTGATGACTGACAACCAGAACCTATTGGGCCCCACAAATGACTCCCCACGGGGCTTGTCCCCGTGGAAGTAATGACTGGCGGTTTCGATTGTAATTTTGCCAACGCAATACAATGCAACAAAAATCCGGAAAGAAAAAAAGGCGGAATCAACAAGGAAAGCCGCAAAAACCGATGCTGCCGACGATGAAAAGGTTGTGCGGATATATCGGTGCGCATCGCCGACAGGTCATTGCGACCGCTTTGATCGTCCTGGTTTCAACCGCCGCCGGACTCGTCCCGCCCTGGCTTATTCGTTATGGTATCGACAACCATATTCTTGAAGGCAGGGCCGATATGCTGTGGATGATCGGCCTGGCTATGGTGGGGGTTGTGCTGGTGAAAGGTCTTTTCGATTTTCTCAAAAGATACCTTTCCGAGGTGGTGGCCCAAAACGTTATCCATGACCTTCGCACCGCGCTTTACTGCCATCTTA
>PUNP01000498.1 GCA_003551785.1 Candidatus Brocadiaceae bacterium
CTCATACCGGTTCTTTTAAAGATTTAGGGCTTACTGTTCTTGTGAGTATGGTTAAGCAAATGCGTTCCGACGGACGTGATATTCCGGCTGTTGCGTGTGCCTCTACCGGAGATACATCCGCTGCCTTAGCAGCATATTGTGCTAAAGCCGGTATCCCCTGTATTGTTTTCCTCCCTGAAGGGAAAATAACACCTTCCCAGCTTATACAGCCTATAGCCAACGGCGCTCTGACATTAGCTATCGATACGGATTTTGACGGGTGTATGGAGTTGGTTCAAGATGTTACTCAGCGGGAAAATATCTACTTAGCTAACTCGATGAACAGCCTGAGGATTGAGGGACAGAAAACGGTGGCTGTCGAAATAGTGCAGCAATTAGGCTGGGAAGTGCCTGACTGGGTTGTGATTCCGGGGGGGAATCTGGGCAATGTCAGTGCTTTAGGTCAGGGGTTCAAAATGATGTTGGACCTGGGAGTTATCGACAGAATGCCAAGAATCTGCTGTGCTCAGGCCCAAAACGCCAATCCGTTATATAAGAGTTTTTTAAATGATTTTGAAAAATTTGAGCCGGTCAGGGCAAAAAAAACTCTTGCCAGCGCAATCCAAATAGGGAATCCTGTAAGTGTGTGGAAGGCTATTAAGACCCTGAAAGATTTTAACGGCGTTGTTGAGCAAGTAAGTGAGCAAGAAATCGCAGATGCTTGTGTGCTTGCCGATAGGACAGGTCTGTTTACCTGCCCCCATACCGGTGTAGGGTTAGGGGCTTTAAAGAAATTGGCTGCCTGCCGGAAGATTACCGGGGATGATAAGGTTGTCGTTATATCTACCGCTCACGGCCTCAAGTTTCCTCAATTAAAAATTGATTACCATTGGGGGGATGCTTCGGATGTAAATAATCCCTATGCGAATGCGCCTGTCAGGGTTGAAGCAGCTGCCGATGCGGTTGTCAAAGCGATAAAGGATAACTTGCATACTTAAAAAAGGTGAAGTGAAAGTGAAAAATAAACGATATGATGGTATTGCCGTAGCCAGAGGGGTTGCAGTAGGTAAAGTTTATATATTCGATGCAGCACATTCGCCTGCCATGGTGCCGCATTATAAAGTTCCGCCGGAGCACCTTAATCGCGAAGTTAAACGATTCAGAGAAGCCTGTCTGAAGGCGAAAAAACAATTACAGGATGTTGTGGACAGGGTTGAGCAGCAGGTGGGAAAGCGCGAAGCGGACATGATCCGTGCCCAGGTTATGATGGTTGAAGACCCGACCCTGATTTCTGAAGTCGAAGAGCGAATAATTGAAGACAACCAAAATTGTGAAGCGGCTCTGGCAGAGGTTGTTGAGCGGTTTGAGAAAATGATGGCGGAACTCGATGACCAGTATCTGAGGGAGCGGAGCAGCGATATTAAAGACGCAGGGCATCGTATACTGTCTCAACTCTTGTTTGTCGAAGGTCATTTTGATACCGATATGATGGAACCAGTTGTTGTCGTTTCAGAGCATCTCTTACCATCGCTTACCGTTCATTTGGAGAGGGAGAAAGTCCTGGCATTTGCTACGGAAAAAGGTGGGTATAACTCGCATGCCGCGATTTTAGCCCGTTCGCTTGGAATACCCGCCGTAACAGGGCTGAATAATATTAGTCGTGAGCTTATGAATGGCCAAATTCTTATTGTCGACGGGTTGGAAGGAGTCGCTGTCGCGGAACCGGATGAGCAGAAAGTCAGGGAATATCGGGAAAAAGCTAAAAGATTTAAAGCCGAAGACCAACAGGTCATTTCGCACGTCAGTGAGCCGGCTGATACTATCGACGGCAGACACCTTAGCATACGGGCCAATGTCGGCAGATCTGCCGATATAGAAAAGGCATTGGAATACGATGCAGAAGGGATAGGTTTGTACAGAACAGAATTTAATTACATGTCTCGTAATACCATTCCGGATGAAGATATGCTTGTCAAAGAATATTCTGATGTCATTCAGAAATTTGGTGATAAGGGGGTGGTTTTGCGATTACTTGATATTGGGGGTGATAAATTTCCGCCTGCTATTCCGTTGGCTCATGAGGAAAACCCTTTTATAGGACAGCGAGGACTTCGGCTTATGCTGAATCATGTTCAGGACCTGATGCTTCCGCAGCTTCGGGCTATTATCCGGGCAAGCATTGCAGGGAAAGTGTCTGTTATATATCCTATGGTGACCTGTGTAGAAGACCTGGAAGAGGCAAGAAGCACTTTTGATCATGCCAGGCGGGAAGTCACAGAAGAAGGCTTTAAAGTTAGCGAAAATATCCAGCAGGGAATGATGATAGAGGTTCCCTCCTGTATACCTATTCTCGACGATTTACTTGAAATTTCCGATTTTGCGTCGGTTGGAACGAATGATTTCGTGCAATATTTGCTCGCGGCCGATAGGAATTCCGCGCGCATGGTCGATGCCTATGACCCTTATCAGCCGGCTGTTATTCGTATGCTATCGGTAATTGCAAATAAGGCGAAGGAAAAAAATAAGCCCGTCAGTATCTGCGGCGAGATGGGGGGCGATGTCTCGCTTCTCCCCGTTTTTATGGGGCTTGGATTTGACAGCCTGAGCGTCAATGTTCAGTCTATACCATATCTTAGAGAAGCGGCCCGAAATGTCTTTTTAAGAGATTGCCGGCAATTAACGCAAGAAGTGTTAAAAGCGAAGAAGAGTGAAGAGATTAGAAATATAGTAACGAAATTCAGGGAATCCAAAGCCTATGATGCGGAACTGAAATCGGTGGGGCAGTAACGCGGGGAAGTTTTTAGTGGTCAGTGTTCAGTGTTTGGTTCTGATATTATTGTTCATTCCAAACACTCACCCACAAGTTATTAGTGCACATAACATATTTAACACTGGAGAAACGGGGTTCACTGAATATTTTCTGTCGTAGTTAGTATCAGATTGATATTTTGGAAAGAGGTTGGGTGATATGGGGTCGTATGCCGAAAAATGGAGGCAAAGGCGGGAAGCAGAGCAGGATGATCTGCGCAGTTCCATGCGTGATGAAGCTCAACGACTGGTCAGGTTGATGGTTGAAAAAGGGTTTCGGTTTCATAAATGCTATTTATGGGGATCGGTTGTTAAAGATAAACCCTTAGCTCCCTGGTCGGATATTGATTTGGTGATTAAAGGGCTTGATCCTAAAGCCTTCTTTCAACTATATTCGCTTATCCTATCCAATACTACTTTCTCCGTTGATATGAAACCTTACGAAGATATAGACGAATTCTCTAAAAATAAATTGGAACAGGCGGGGGTAGTCATTTATGAATATAAGTGAGCATTTATGGAACCAGTTTGTTGCGAGTGTAAAGCAGGAACTGGATAATATAGGGGAGCTTCGAGATGAACTTAATGATACTCTTAAAAGAGAGGATGTTGTGAGTAAAAGACGTGTGATTGGCTCAATCCTGCATGATTTTTATAATTGCTGCGAAAGAATATTCAAAAAAATTGCTGTCGAACTAAATGGGGGAATGGGCCGAAGCGATATGTGGCATAGAGAACTTTTGTGCAAGATGACAACCACAATTGATGGGGCCAGACCCCGGGTTATAACCGATGAGCTTGCTGCGGAATTAGATGATTTTCTCGCTTTTCGCCATGTTTTCCGGAATATATATGGTTTCGAACTGAAGGGGGAAAGGATTATAAGACTGGCGAAAAAGTTCGATAAGGTGAGCGAGCAGATAGAGAAGCAGATCGAGTTGTTTTTAAAAGAAATGGAATCATAAAATATGAAGATTATAGCTGATGAAAATATACCATGTGTGACCGAAATGTTTCAACATATCGGTGATGTGACCACAATGCCGGGGCGCGATATTGGGCCTGATAATGTGATGGATGCCGATGTTCTGCTGGTGCGGTCGGTGACAAAAGTCGATGGAAAACTTCTTTCCGGCTCTCAAGTTCGTTTTGTCGGCACTGCCACTATCGGTACAGACCACATAGATACGGATTATCTGAAAGGCTCGGGAGTTGCGTTCGCCAGCGCGCCCGGCTCCAATGCTAATTCTGTTGCTGAATATATTACGGCCGCCTTACTTGTCCTCGCCTGTCGCAGGGATGAATCGCTAGAAGGCCGTTCAATAGGTGTAGTAGGAGTCGGAAACGTCGGCAGCAGAGTTGTCGAGAAGGCGGAGGCTTTGGGGATGAATGTGATAAAAAACGATCCACCACTGGCCCGTACTACGGCTGATTCATCTTTCAAACCGCTTGAGGATGCACTTAAATGTGATTATGTTACGATGCATGTGCCCCTTAAAAAAAGCGGAACTGATCCTACTTATCACATGGTGGATGCAAATTTTCTGAATACTATGTGTCCCCATGCGGTTTTACTCAATTCCTCCCGTGGCAAAGTTGTTGACCAGCAAGCTTTAAAAAAATCACTGAAGAACAATAGTTTGGGTGGTGCAGTGCTGGACGTATGGGAAAATGAGCCGGATATTGACACGGGAGTGTTAGAGCTTGCTGATATTGCCACACCTCATATAGCCGGTTATTCACTGGACGGAAAATATGCAGGAGTGGGAATGCTCTATGAAGCTTTATGTGATTTTCTTGAATGTGAACATCTGGTGGATATTGAAAAGCTTAAGCCGGAACCTGAAGTGAAAAAGGTTGTGGCGCCCAAAGCTGAAAACACAGATAAAATTCTGAATGAGACCGTCAGGCAGGTCTATGATATTGAAGAAGACGACCGGAAACTTAGGGGGGTGATATGCAAGGATAAACCCGCCAGGGCCGATTACTTTGATAATCTCAGGAAGAATTATAAGGTTCGCCGTGAGTTTTATACCGCACTCGCCGGCAGATCGGATGCTCTTTCCCCTGCCCTGTGGGAGCAAATCCGGCCTGTACTGGAGAATATAGGTTTCAATCCGGAATGAATTGGAAAATGTATCCCATTTTCTTATTTAAAATCAATTGCTTTATGCGGGCATGCTTCATTACAACAATAACAGCCGATACATTGGGATAAATCGAAATGGACGGCTTTCTTTTCTATTTTTATAGCATCGGCCGGGCAGTTGATTACACATTCGCCGCATAAAACGCATTTTTCAGGTATTAAAACGGGTTTTGCGGGGCCAATGTGCTTAATGACCTTTCTAGCGAGGAAATGAGGTATTAATCGCCATAAAATTTTGCGAGAACCTGGAGAAGGTCGTTTAAAATCATCGACTTTTGCTTTTTCCAAAGCGATTCCCTTAATTTTTATGTTTTCCCAATCCCCGTTTCCCATACCCCTTGCTGAAGCTAAAAAGGTGGTCATAATTTCTTCCGGGGCGTAACCTATAATCGCACCGGCGACGGCGTCTAAAGCTACTGAATCCAGAGAAGCAAGGATTAAGCCGGTATGTCGGACATCACCACCTGAAGGGCCGTTTCCCTCCATAGCGTCAATAGCATCCATTACGGCCAGGTGTGGTATTTTTATGCTGAAAATATCCACCGCGGCCTGGGCCAGTTGAAAAGGCTTTGGGGCTTGTAAATGTATTTCTTTTTTATATTTTCCCGGAACCGTTCCATATTGATTTTTAACGGCGCCTGTTAATAGAGTGAGGCCATGTGTTTTTAGTTTCGGGAGTGTGATTATTACGTCTGCATCCAAAACTGAACGGCTTATATTTATCCTTTTTATAATCCGGCCATTGCTTATTTGAATGTTTTTATATGGGGTCATATCGAAATTGACGGGTTCGGCCCCGGTATCTTCGCATATTTCATTTATGCCGGAAATATTCAGCGCTTTTTGAGTTGAACCCTTACTCATACTGCCGCAGGAATCACCTATTCGAACTCTGCAACCTTGCTCCAAACAATATTCAGCGACGCTTTTTATTACGGAAAAGTGGGTGTTGACGGCATTTTGAGGGGGTTGGGATGCGCTTAAAAGGTTAGGTTTCAGTAAGACTGTTTTGCCCGGGGATAAAGGAGGGAGATCTGGAAGTGAACTCAGAGCGGATGATACGGCATGATGCACCTCATCTGCGTCGTAACTCTGAGCCTCGTGGATAGCAACAGTGGACTGGTTCATAACCTGCATATTTCATAAACCAACGGCAATTTTTAATATAACAGATTGAACTACAATGTTTTAAATGTCATTTTTGAGGCATTCAAAATTTACAGTGTGTACAAACGGTTTCTCAAACGGCGGTTTACCCTGCGTGAAATATGCAGGATAAGATATTGAGGCAGTTTTTAGTCACTAACAATTCCCAGCCAGTGTTCAAGTGTATCTTTCCTTTCTTCTCTGTCCGTTGAGAGTCTCAGGGGTATTTCACCAATATTGGAGAGTGCAATAGAAAAATCTGACAATATTCGTTCATTAGATTCTTCACGTGCGAAATCGGCGATATCTTCCAAAAAGAGATGCCCGATTTCATCAATACGCCTGTGGTTTGACAGGTCTAATATATCCTGAGCCAGGCGAATTTTTTCGTGAATATCTTCGGCATCGCGGAAATTCACGACAGAGGATGTAATATCAGCTTTCAGTTCGAGGGTTTTTTCCAAAAGTTCTCTGGAGATTTCAGACGCTTTAGGAGGTATTTGCTCCGCGGAGTCGAATTGATGGATTATCACATCTTGAATTTTTTCGAGCCGGTCAAAATCCTCAGGGTAAGCTTTAAATCTTGCACTGTCAATCGCTTTTTCCAGTTCAGACCAGCTATATACTCTGTACTCTGGTTCATGAAGGTCTTTTAGTTTATCATACCATTCTTTTCGCCATTGACTAAGATAACCGGAGATATCGTTGAATTCCACAGCTTCTTGAGCATCCAAAGGTACATTCGTAAACTTACTTATTAATTCTGCTATATTTTCCCATGTTTGACTTTCAGGATCAATATCCAATAACTGTTTATACAAAAATTGGATAGAGTCCAAAGGTTTGCTTTTAGACAGGATATCATAAGCCTGCTGACCGTGTTCGGACCCCGGTTCGCGTAAATAACCTCGAACTAATATCGGCCAGGGTCGTTTTTCAACTTCTAAAAACCGGTCTTCATTTTCCATCATCCACTGATAAATATGTCTTGAAAGTTCCAGTGGTTCCAGTGATTGTACAGAACGGACTTGCAGGGGAGCGGGGATATTATTTATTTCAGCAAGGGCAAGAGCAGGAGCATATTTTTCTGCCTGGTCAGCTGTTAAGGTGTGAGATAAAAGTTTTGTGTTAATATCTCTTACTAACTCATTTTCCGCTTCTCCCTCTTCAGCCCATATTGAGCCTAATGCACGAGCGGAAGCATAATTGAGTATCGCATAACGAGTATTAAGTGTGTTTAAAAGCGTTTCAGTGGCATTGCGGGCCTCAGGCCCCATTCGGTGCAAAGCCAGAATGCAAACGGCGACCATTTGAGTATCTTCGTGTTTGTAGTAATTTTCAATTGCATCTATCAAGTCGGGGATAATATCCTCACCTTTTTCGGCCAAAGCGTTCGCTTCTCGCCCCCGGTTAAACGGTTCGACATTCCTCAAGTTCTCTATAACGGGGTTTGTGTCAGCATATGCCGTATGCGTAGTTTTAAGGCGATATTGGACAATGAAAAGTGTTAATAAGATGCTTAACAGCGCAATTCGCATTTTACACGTGCTTTGCCACATAATTTTACCTCATAGATGTAACGGGTGAATAGAGAAATCAGATCAAGTTCATTTCAATAGCCTTTTCCGCAATCTGAACTGTGTTTAGCGCTGCTCCTTTGCGGATGTTGTCGGCTACGCACCAAAAATCAAGAGAGTTAGGTTGTGAAACGTCCTGACGGATCCGTCCTATATATACGTTGTCCCTTCCGTTTGCCTCACTGGCTAAAGGATAAACGGAATTGGCAGGGTCATCCAGGAGCACAATACCTTCGGCATTTTCCCATAACTCCTTAGCCTCGGAACTGTTCAGGGGCTTCTGCAGTTCAACATTAATTGCCTCGCTATGTCCCATTAAGACGGGAACGCGGACACATGTTGCGGTGATTGCCATTTCAGGTTCTTCCAGTATTTTTCGGGTTTCCTCAATCATCTTGATTTCTTCGCTGAAATACCCGGGGTATTTGTCTTGATTCTTCAGACTTCCTATTTCCGGCAGGCAGTTGTCTAAAATCGGGTAAGGGTAAGGGTCCGTATCAGGCAGGCGGTTCTTATTTACATAAGATTTCCGCTGTTGTTCCAAAGCTCTGATCCCGCTTCTTCCGGTTCCGCTGACGGATTGATAAGTATTAACGACTATCCTTTTGATTCCCACTTTAAAGTGTAAAGGAGCCAATGCTGCCGCCATTTGTATTGTGCTGCAATTGGGGTTGGAGATAAAACCCTGGTGCTGCTTCATTGCTTGCGGGTTTACTTCAGGGATAATAAGCGGAACCCGCTCGTCCATTCGGAAGTCACTTCCATTATCCACGACGAAAACTCCATCTTCTACTGCGCTCCATCCATAAACTTGAGAGGCTCCGGACTCTCCTTCCGTGCCGGCAAAAAGTGCGATGTTGAGTCCCTGAAAAGCCGCACGAGTGGTTTCAATGACTTCTCGTTCCTGCCCTGCAATGGTCTGCTTGCGGGTGCTGGTGGCCATGATGCGAAGTTCTTCCATGGGGAAGTTCCGCTGCTCCAGAATTCTTACTAATTCTTCCCCAACCAATCCAGCACCAACCACACCAATTTTGTATTTAGTGGTCAATCTTATTCTCCTTAACTTAATGACTCTTTGCAGTGTTCAATATATGTGTCAGGCGACATTAAATCTCTTAGCTGGTCCGGATTTTCCACTTTTATTTTCATCAGCCAGCCTTGTTCGTAAGGGTCATCTGAAAGTGTATCCAAGTCCCACTCCAGCTCTTTGTTTACTTCAAGAATTTGCGCATCGGCCGGGGGCAGGATTTCATGCAATTTATCTAAGCTTTCTACGACAGCAATCGGGAAGCCTCTTAGCATGACATCTTCCGCTTCCGGTAGTTCCAGAGCAATGAGTTTCCCCATGATGTCAGTTATCGGCTCAGTTATCCCCATTTCCACGACTTCTGCGTCTATTCTCACCCATTCGTGGTTTGTGGTGTATGCTCTATCATCCGGTACATTATATTTTGTCATTAAAGACCTCTAATTATTTGCTTCATAGTAAGCTGTAAATATCCAGTGAACTCAATCAGCGTAAGTCCGAAGTGAACCATGTCTGCCCTGGGAACGCGGATGTCTGGTCCGCACTGATAGTCTGTCGACGGAGACGCCCACGTTTGTGGTCAGTGGCAAACGTCGGTTAAAGCGTTCATACATATAAATGAAACGTAGTTCAATAAGGAATTACACACATCACAATCACCAGGCCCTTGTGGTAATGCTAAGGGGCTTACTAATAACTTGCTTTCAGTGAAGAGTCATAAATCCGGTTCATTTATTCTAATCGATAGTTTTACTGATTGCAACTTCCCAACGTTTTTTGACAAATAACAGCTAAAGATTTACGATAATCGGTATATCCTGAAAATGTGTGAAACGTATAGTAGGATTCTCAATCCAATGATAACCGTTAAAATAAGAAAAATCAGATTTTTTGTGGTGGCATCCATTATTGTGCTGCTTCAGCAATGCTTTACGCACCGGTTCCAATTGGGTTGGTTTCATTTTGATTTAATGGCTATAATGGCAGCTTATATTGTTATATATTCTGATGGCAAAAATGCAATCAATTATATTTTAATTTTAGGTTTACTGAGAGATTTGGGTAGTATGGGAGGGTTTGGATTGAGCTTTGTAAGTTTCTTCATATCAGCAATAATTCTTTTATTAATCAAGGAGGTTGTTAGCAAAAACAACTTATTGTCTGACTTGCTCCTGTCTTTTGTGTTTGTAATGAACAGTATGATTCTCTACAATATACTTGCAAGCCATGCCCCACGGCCATTGCTTTTTTATAGTTTTTGCACTGCAATTATGAGCATGTTTTTAACGCCTCCTCTTTTCTTTTTGTTGAAAAGCTCAGGTGTTATCAAAGTTATAAAGACCACATTTTGATCTGCATCAAATGCTTTGGCTGGAGGCATTGATATTCAATCTCTGCTCTTATATTTGACCCGAATCCCAAAATATGTTAGAATTCCGGGAATGTAAAGTTGAGTGGGCAGGTTCCCGAGTGGTTAAAGGGAGCAGACTGTAAATCTGCTGGCATATGCCTTCGGAGGTTCGAATCCTTCCCTGCCCACCATTCACAAATTTGGCGGGCGTAGCTCAACGGAAGAGCGCCAGCCTTCCAAGCTGGCTGTTGTGGGTTCGAATCCCATCGCCCGCTCCATCTCCTTGGTTAAAAAATTGAGCCTGTTGCACAATTCACGAATTTCACCCAAAGCATACGACATGTGGGAGTTATAAGGCTTATAACCTGCAATATTTAGTGATTGTTATGGTTTGTGCAACAGGCTCTATTTAGACCGGAAAAGGGTTTTATTTGACAAATATTCCCAAATGAGTTAAAGTTTATGCTCATTTGCAGAACTTTGTGACTATGTACTCTCGCCCGTCATTTTTTGTTATTCAAAAAAATTTAGGGTTCTATAGTAGCAGAGGATATGTGCTGCTGTAGCTCAGTCGGCAGAGCGCGTCCTTGGTAAGGACGAGGCCATGGGTTCAAGTCCCGTCAGCAGCACCATCAGCTTATATAACTGTAAGTAAAAAGATTGAGGATGAATGTTTTATAATTCGGCGTTCCGGGTGTGAAGATGCCCATTGCTTGATTTTCAAGATAAGATAATTCTTAAAAGGCTTAAATCCGAAGAATATTGTTGTTCTAGATTCCGTATGGGAATGTTAATTAAAGTTAAGTTAATTTTGCTTTAGGCAAAGGAGGATAATTAAAAATGGCGAAAGAAGAATTTAAGAGGACTAAACCGCACTTGAACATCGGTACTATAGGGCATATCGATCATGGTAAAACGACATTGACCGCCGCTATTACAAAGTACCTTCATAGTCAGGGATTGGCTGATTATCGCGCATTCGAGTCGATTGATAATGCACCTGAAGAAAGAGATCGCGGTATCACTATTGCTACACAGCACGTTGAATACCAGACTGAAAAACGTCATTATGCTCACGTTGACTGCCCTGGGCACCGTGATTATATCAAGAATATGATTACCGGCGCGGCTCAGATGGATGGAGCTATTTTAGTTGTTAGTGCCGCAGACGGGCCTATGCCCCAAACGCATGAGCACGTTCTGCTGGCCCACCAGGTTAATGTGCCGGCTATGGTCGTTTTTATGAATAAAACCGACCAGCTTGACGACCCTGAGCTTTTAGAACTTGTGGAAATGGAAATTCGTGAACTGCTCAGTGCTCATGATTTCCCCGGGGATGATGTTCCTGTAATCAAAGGGTCGGCTCTCCAGTACCTTGAAAATGAAGACGATGAGGAAGCCGCAGCGCCGCTTGCAGAGCTTATGGAAGCGCTGGACAGTTACCTCCCCGAACCGGAACGTGAGGTTGATAAGCCTTTCTTGATGCCGGTTGAGGATGTATTTAGTATTAAGGGAAGAGGTACCGTCGGAACCGGGCGTGTAGAACGCGGTGTCGTTAAGGTAGGTGATGAAATTGAGATGGTCGGTCTTACTAAAGATGTGCGGAAAACTACAGTTACCGGTGTCGAAATGTTTAGGAAAACGCTCGATTCCGGACAGGCAGGCGATAATGTCGGTATCCTCTTGAGAGGTATTGAGAAGGATGAGCTGACAAGAGGGCAAGTACTGGCCGAGCCGGGATCAATTACGCCCCATACGAAATTTAAAGGCGAAGTATATATTCTGAAGAAAGAAGAAGGCGGACGGCATACCCCCTTCTTTGATGGATATCGTCCTCAGTTCTATTTCAGAACTACCGATGTTACGGGAAATGTTAAATTACCCGAAGGACGGGATATGGTGCTGCCTGGCGATAATGTTACTATCGAAGCAGAACTGATCGAGCCGATTGCCATGGAAGAACAACTCAGGTTCGCTATCCGCGAAGGTGGTAATACTGTTGGAGCGGGAGTTGTTACCGAAATCATTGAGTAGCAGGGGTGGATTGAAATGAGATTAGACCTAACATTGCAGTGCAGTGAATGTAAGGAGCAGAACTATCGTACATCCCGTAATAGGGATGTGGATAAACTACAGCTCAAAAAATACTGCCCATCATGCAGGAGCCATACTTTACATAAAGAGAGAAAGAAGTAATTCTTGTTTGGGTGGGAGGGTTTACCAACCCTTTCGCCCAACAATCTTTAGGTGGCTTTTAGGCCAGTAGCTCAACCGGCAGAGCACCGGTTTCCAAAACCGGCGGCTGGGGGTTCGAGTCCCTCCTGGCCTGCCATTCATTGTTTAGCTCTCCTTCTTTATACAAGTTAAAAACCCCATTTGAGGTTTACTAATGAAGTTCGAACCCTATAAGCCTAATCAAGGTAGATACGCTCGTTTTTCTGTCGCCGGGGCTTTGGCAGTATTATTTCTTTTTGCTGCCTGGAGGACAGTGCGTTTTGTCGGATTAGGGGAGTCTTTTGCCTTAATTGGCTTGAATGTGCCTTATGCTGTGTTATGGGGGGCTTTGGTCTTTTTCGTATTAAGCCTTTTCGCTTTATTCTTCGTCACCGGATATAAAAGCGGTATTAACAAGTTCGATCACACGACAGCTTTATTTATCGATCTTTTGATCGATACTGAGGGTGAGTTGAAAAAGGTATCATGGCCTAGTAAGGAGGAAATTAGAAGGTATACGATAGTGGTGATTGCAAGCGTTATATTCATTGGCGGTTTAGTATATGTTGTTGATTTTGTCGTCTCATACGCTATGAGTGGGTTGAATGTGCTTCCTGTTTGACTTTTTTGGTTTAGTTGCCCGTTAAGCGACTTTTGATATTGTTTACATAAAAACTTTCTTGATTTAATAGATAGGGTGATAAAGTGCCTAAGCAATGGTATGTAGTCAGAGTTCAAAGCAATAGGGAGGAAAGTGTTTGTTCCGCTTTGGAACAGAATATTGCAGTTGGCGACTTGGAGGACACCGTACCCAACGTCATAGTTCCTACCCAGCAGGTAGCCGAGATAAGGGACGGGAAAAGAAGACAGGTTGACAAGAAGTTATTTCCAGGTTACGTCCTGATGGAAGTTGAGCTTGATGATGATGGGAATATACCTGACGGAGTCAAGTTTTTAATTAATGAAACCAGTGGCGTCGGAGATTTTATCGGTGGTGAAGGCCCTGTACCTTTGAGTGATGAAGAAGTGGCAAGGTTGTTGGGGCAAGCTGAGGAAGAGGAGGAAGAACCATCATTGCAAATAGAGTTTTCCGAGGGAGATATGGTGGAGATTAAGGAAGGTCCCTTTCACGATATGAAAGGGCAGGTAGAAGAGGTAAATAATGCTACCGGTCGAATTAAAGTCGTTATAAATGTTTTTAACAGACCAACCCCTGTCGAGTTAAACTACTGGCAGGTAGAACTTGCATAAAATAACAGTCTTATAGGGTATTCAGTGATGGCCAAGAAAAAAAAGAAAGCACAGCCGAAAGCAGTTTTGAAGGTTGAAGTAGTTGGCGGTCAAGCCAATCCGGCGCCTCCGTTAGGTCCGGCTTTGAGCCAACATAACGTGAATATAGGTCAGTTTATTAGTATGGTCAATGAAAGGACCAGTGATCAGATGGGAGTGCCATTGCCTGTTGAGGTTCGCGTGTTCCAGAATGGGTCATTCGAATTTGATGTTAAAACTCCTCCTGCTTCTTATTTGCTTAAACAGGCTGCTCAGGTTGCTAAAGGTTCGGGTCTTACCGGTAAAGAAACTGTCGGCAGCGTGAGTAGAGATCAGGTTCGTGAGATAGCTGAGAAAAAAATGGAGGATTTGAATGCAAACGATGTTGAGGCGGCTGCAAATATTATTGCCGGTACTGCGAGGAGCTGTGGCATCACAATTTCTGATTAAAAAAATAGGAAGCGTTTAAATACGTTTGAGGTGAAATAGATAACAATGGCGAAGAAAAGTAAAAGATATCAAGAGGCAAAAGAGAAAGTGGATGTTAGTAAGGATTATAGCGTATCTGAAGCTATAAACATACTAAAATCCGTTCCCGGGGCCTCTTTCGATGAAACTGTTGAGTTAGCGGTATTATTAGGGATCAATCCCAAAAACAGTGACCAGCAAATCCGAACTTCTATTGGTTTGCCTCACGGGACAGGCAAGTCCGTGCGCGTAGCGGTATTCGCTGAAGGTGATGATGCCGTCGCAGCTGAAGAAGCTGGTGCCGATATCGTTGGTTCTGATGACCTTGTGGAAAAAGTTTCTGATGGATGGCTTGAATTTGATGTCGCTATTGCAACTCCCCCCATGATGCGCAAGATTGGTGCATTGGGGCGTTTCCTCGGCCCCAGAGGTCTGATGCCTAACCCTAAAAATGGTACCCTTACCCCCGATGTGAGCAGTGCTGTTGAGGAATTCAAAGCCGGTAAGGTGGAGGTCAGGAATGATTCCGGTGCTAATGTTCACCTGCCTGTTGGTAAACTGTCCTTTCCGACCGATCATCTGGAGGAAAATGTACGGGCCGTTATTCAAAGTTTACAAGGGATGCGCCCCCCGGGTATCGGTCACAATTTCTTTAAAAAGGTTTTTGTAACAACAACAATGGGCCCCAGTGTTCAGTTAAGTGTCTAATGAATATTTTAAAGCCTTTTTCACGCATTTCATAGGATTATTATTATGTCTCGCCAAATAAAAGAATTGATGGTAAATGAGTATTCAGACCGTTTTGCCGATCTCAAAGAGCGTGGATGTGTCGTGTTAAACTATCAGGGTTTGGATGCCAACGCGACTTCGGAAGTGAGGTTGGAGCTGAAAGATAAAAATAGTGATATGTTTGTCGTTCGTAACAGGCTCCTGGCTTTAAGTTTGGAAGAACTTGGTATGCCCGAGCTTAAAGAATGTCTCCGCGGGCCTTCGGCACTTGTCATGGCATCCGATCCCGTTGCCTCAGCCAAGGCGGTAAGTCAGGTACGTGAAGCTTATCCGCAACTTACCATCCTGGGGGGGTATGCTGAGGGTAATGTTTTAGATCAGCCTGATATAGACAGGCTGGCAGATATTCCCGATAGAGAAGTACTGTTGGGCCAGGTGTTGAGTTTGATCACTGGACCAGCGCAGCGCTTTGTCAGCGGGCTTAACAATTCAATTGTCAACTTGGCCTCTGTTTTAAAGCAAATTAAGGATAAGAAGGCAGAGGCGGAGAACGAAGGGTCTGAATAAGTTATTACCAGGAACTAGGGGCGTGGCCGAAAAGGTGCAAAATGAGAAATATAGTAACACAAGATGCCTTTCATAGTATAGCACGCATCCTTGCGTGCGCCCTGGACAGGCAAGATGCCTGTCATACATTACGCCTGCACCTTTTCGGCCACGTCCCTAGTGCATCTGGTTTTACTGAAGTCTTATACTTCTTGAAGTGTTTTCCGTTTTTGCGGAAACGAAATGTGAACTAAAGTTAAATAAGGAGATTTAACCATGAGTGAAGAAGCAGTAGAAGAAAAAAATGAGCAGAAGGAATACTCACCTAAGGTTGTGGAAATTTTGGACAAGGTGGGCGAGTTTACTTTATTGGAGCTTTCGGAATTAGTGGAAGCTTTTGAGGAGAAATTTAACGTGCAGGCTTCGACTATGGCAGGAATGCCTATGGGGGCCATGCCGATGGGAGGAGATGCCGGGGCTGCTGAAGAGGAGGATGATGAACCGGTTGCTTTTGATGTTGTCCTTAAGGACTTTGGAGACAAGAAAATTCAGGTCATTAAGGCTGTCCGTTCCGTTACGGACCTGGCACTAAAAGAAGCCAAGCAATTGGTAGAAGATGCTCCGGCTGCTGTAAAAGAGGGGATTCCCAAAGAGGATGCTGAGGAATGCGCAAAAACTCTTGAGGAAGCAGGCGGTTCAGTTGAAATCAAAGCGGCTGAATAAGTCTATTTATATCTGCAGGCCGTTCAGTAGAAAAGCAATAGAGCTATGTTGATTTATTCACATAGGTCTTTTGCTTATTTAGATAACATTGTCTTATTGGTGTTTAGCTTAGAAGTTAAGTCATAATTATTTGCTTTTAAGTTAA
>PUNP01000447.1 GCA_003551785.1 Candidatus Brocadiaceae bacterium
GGGTCTGACCTGGGCTGTTAGAAATCTTTTCTCCTTGTCAATATAAATTCACCGAATTTATTATTATTATTTTCCAATCAAATTTTATGAATAATAACAAAACTGCTTGTATTTTCCTTTTAACCCTGTATATTTCCGTAACAGCTAAAATTTACGGAAAGGTGCGGATTATGGCGGATTTAAGAAGATTCGAGCAACTGATCAAAGCACTCACACAAATCAAACCCCCTTTGCCGGGCAGTGTATCAAATCAAATCAATATCTGCGGCAAACCCGGATGTCGGTGCAAAGACAAAACCAATCCCCGGCCTCACGGACCGCATTATCAGCTGAGCTGCTCCTTGAACGGCAAAAGTTCAAGCTTGTCGGTGAAGCCCGGGGAAGTTGATGATGTCCGTGGAATGAACGAAAACTATAAGAATCTGCGCTCTCTACTGGTTGAATTGTCGAAAGAATCCCTGTCGTTGTGTCGAGAACTCGGTGCATCAGAAGCCCGCCGAGAGATGTCAGAGGCCATCAACAGAGTAAAATCCCAAACCGGTGATTCAAGCGGGCGGCAAAAACTGCCGGCTTATCTGCTTCGCAGTCGCGACAACTGGAAACAGAAGGCTCTGCAGCGAAAGGACATCCTGGAGAAGAACCGGATCAGGATAAGAGATCTGTGCAAGAGCCGCCAAAAATGGCGTGGTGAGACCCTGCGACTGCGACACGAAAATAAAAAACTTCGGCAGCAACAGATCGCTTCCGAAAAGCGGATATCGGAGTTGCGAACCAGCCTGGAGGCATGCGAAGACGATAAAAAAAACTTCTGATCACGCATCGCGGCGGCCGTGCGCCTTTCATTATCCGCTGCAGACCATAACCATGGCTGTTAAACTGGTGGTTTTCGGCTTGAATTCGTTGAGAGGCGTGGGGCGGGTTTTTGCGTTGTTCACTGAATGGTTCGACGGAGGACTGCCCTGTCACAGTGTCGTTCAGGACTGGATTATGCGCTTCGGGCTGTACAAATTGTCCAAGCCGCCGCAGCGGCGCGGCGACTGGGTTTATATACTGGATCATACGATTGACTACGGAACAAAAAAATGTTTTCTGGTGCTTGGAATCACGCTGGAAAAGCTGCGGGAGAAGGCTTTTGATATCAGACATCAGGACATGGAGGTGCTGGCGGTAAGAATTGAACAATCAGCTACCGGTGAAAGCGTCCGCCGCACGCTTGAACAGGTCAGTTCCCAGACAGGAGCACCCGCCCATATCCTTTCCGACGGCGGTCGCAATATTAAGCGCGGGATAGCTGATTTCAAGCAAAACCGTAAGGAGATCAGAGAAACACATGACATAACCCACTATGCCGCACTTCTGATCAAACGTCACCTTGCCGATGACGAAAACTGGAAACGGCTGCTGAAAAAGATTGTTGAAACCAAAAGAGGTCTCGTGCACACGTGCATTGCGTTTCTTTCTCCGGCGAAACCTCGAGACAAGTGCAGATGGCTGAATCTGCAAATCCACCTGGATTGGGCGGAAAAAATGCTTCGATTCGAAAAAGAGCCAATGACAGTCGAACAGCGGGAAAAATTCAACGCACATGTTGTATGGCTGAAAGATTTCAAAACCCAACTTAGAGAATGGCGAACCATGCTCAATATGCTTGAGACCACCAAACAAGAAGTAAAAGAATACGGTTTGAGGAAAAATACCAGGAGGCGAGTCAGCAATAACTTGAATCAATTCCGCACTTCCACATCCCGATTGCACGCTTTACGAAAAGAAATAATTGAATACATCGAAGAGCAGACAGCAGGCATCAAGGAGCAGGAAGCCTTTCTGGGATGCTCGGATATCATCGAATCGATAATCGGTAAATACAAAACGTTTTCGGCTAAGACCCCCATGAAAGAAGTGGGCAAAGCGGTGCTGACTATCCCGGTTTTCACCAGTGAAGTTAGCCGGGAAGAAGTCAAAGAGGCTATGGAACAAGTTTCAACCAAAGACCTTAAATGCTGGCTGCAGGAGCATATCGGTACAACTCTTTTCGCCAAGAGAAAACAGGCATTCAGCTCTGTCGGTTACAAAAATACGGTGAAAAAAATGCCGCCCAAATGGTCAAAAGCGGCCAATTTTTAACAGCCCAGGTCGGACCCCCGAATGTATCAATTCCGTGGCTGAAATTGGCTTTCTAAGAACTTTCGCAAGGGGGAGACGTTTTCTGTAACCCGCCAATAAACAATTTATTGCTTCGGTCCGACTCGAATGGGGCATACCCAGGCAAAAATGCTATTCCAATAATTCACCTATAAAAAATCGCTCTAAACCCCATTTTTTAGAATCGCTATCTAGCTCAATAAGCTCCCCCTCAAGCATATAAAGATTATCTAATGGGGTCGGACCCCCGAATGACCATCTTTCTTCGGCATATTGTCAGAAAACGAGTTGAGAACAGTAAGATGGGGTGAGCCAGCATTTATTCTGCTGTCTGTTTGTTATTATCGTCTTCAACTTTGCCAATAACGCTATGTAACGTACCTCCTTCACTGATGCCTTCTTCTAATTCATTCCAGGAATTAAAGAAAAACCTTTTACGCTCATAAGCGACGAGAATTGAAATGTTTGGCATGGGAATAGTTATTTTTCTGAAAAGGGACGGCCCATTAAAAAAAAATCTTAAATCTAGGCTTTCAATGTCTTCAGGTATGTTTTCAGGTGGCTTATAGGTTATAAAGCTAGAATGTTCCATAATAATAGATTGGTCTTTAATGTTAAATTTAACTGATTTAGTAACAAAAAAACGAATTTGATTATCCGCATGAGACACTACTGTAAATATATAATCATCATGGTCATTTTTTTCAATGTTAACTCTTAAGATATCGAAAGCAAATGAATTGCCGTGGCTAATCATTAAAAACAAACAGAACAAAAGTAGCTTTATCTTCATTATAAATCCTTACATTATTTTACTCTGTAAATCAGAAAATCCTTAAATGATTTTTAGAGGGGTATCCACTTAACGCAAGTTACACCTACATGTTGCGGTTTTTTTTTTGACTATTTGATTGTAGGGCAACGGTGACGTTGTAACAGTCTGATCGACAAGGCTATAAAACAACAAACCTCATGAACGATGACGTGTGGGAGTTAAAATAGTATTCATATCCACACACACTACATGTTGGGGGCACTTGCGTTAAATGAATACCCCGCAATTTTTTAAGTATCACTATGTTTTTTTTATACCGTTTTTTAAAATGGCAAATAATCAGTAGGCAGATCTATCGGTTCTCCGGGGTATTCATTATACAACTGATAATTATAATATCGCCTCCTGTCAGGAAAAAATTCAATATTTTCATCATATGAAAATCTTTTTGGGCGTATATTCTCAATATCCTCAAATAGCTCATCGCGATCATCAGGGCTTCCGTGGGGACAACACAATTCAATATCGACTTCTGTCCTGTTAGTGTATCTTTTGTAAAGCATATCTTCTGACCTATCAAATTTGGTTCTTCTTCTTGCTTCGATAACAGCAAAATGATGAGTTCTTCTGCTGATTGCTTTTGAAACCTTCGATGCGGTTGCAATAGCCATTCCTTTTTTGGTAGTTGGGCCACCTACACTACCGGGGAAGTTGACTAAGGCATCGAGATTATTTATTACACTATATCGGGGTCAAACACCATATTTATTTTTGCATCTTGCTTATTTCAAGCATGTTGCCAATATGATAAGTGGAATACAAACGGGGAAAGAAAA
>PUNP01000748.1 GCA_003551785.1 Candidatus Brocadiaceae bacterium
ATCCACTGGATATCCTATATGCCGACTCTCTCGGGTATAAAGTTAAACTGCTCGCTATCGGGAAAAAAGAAGATAACAGTGTTCAATTAGGCGTGCATCCGGCGCTTCTACAGAAAACGCACCCATTAGCTGAAGTGAACGGTTCCCTCAATGCTGTTTGCCTGCATGGAAGTGAGGTGGGGGAGGTCACGATGACCGGACTGGGGGCCGGCGAACGGCCGACGGCAAGCGCCGTTGTTGCTGATATCTGCCGTTTAGCCCGCGGGGTGTACCAAGAAGATTTCCTCTCGCTTCCGATTTTCGGTGATTGTAGTAAAAGCAGCATCCTGTCACAGGAGGAAATCGAGTCCAGGTATTATTTCCGATTGAACTGTATTGACAGAGCTGGTGTTTTGGCTGGCGTAGCGGGGGTTTTGGGCAAATATGGTATTAGTATCGCTTCTTGCATCCAGCAGGACAGAGCACCGCGTGAAGGCCGGCATGTTCCCGTCGTCTTCATGACTCATATGGTGAAGGAAAAGAACATGATGGATGCTTTGAATGAGATTAATGCGCTTGAATATATCCAGGGAAAGGAATCAGCAGTTTTTAGAGTTGCTGATGTGTAATAGTTAAAACTCTTTTCCGGCTTGTCGGGAGTAGGAGGCCATAATTGAAGTATTGTATAATAATACCGGACGGAGCGGCTGATTTCGCTTTGCGTGAACTGGACGGGAAAACACCTTTGGGAGCTGCTGAAAAGCCCCACATGGATCGTGCAGCCCGTGAAGGCCTGCTCGGAACCGCAGCTACTGTACCCAGGAGAATGGCGCCGGGCAGTGATGTTGCCATCATGAGCATGTTGGGATATGATCCCGTCAAATGCTATACCGGGAGGGCGCCTCTTGAGGCTGCTGATATCGGAATCCAGATGAAGAAGGGGCAGTGGGCGTTCCGATGCAACTTTATCACGGTGCAAGATCATCTGTTAAAAGATTTTTCAGCGGGGCATATTACTACTGCAGAAGCTGATAGGTTAATTCAGGATTTGAATGTGGAGTTTGGGGATTTCGGATGCGTTTTCCATACCGGCACCGGGTACCGGCACCTTATGCTTTATGATACGAAGGCCCACCTTGAAATTACTACCAATCCGCCGCATCAGGTGATTGGGCAGCCGCTGTTTGATTTATGGCCCGAAGGTGACGGGGCAAAAGGTATTATAGAATTAATGGAGATGTCCCGGGATATGCTTAAGGAGCATGAGGTGAATAAGGTTCGGGAAGATAAAGGACTAATGCCGGCCAATATGATCTGGCTGTGGGGGCAGGGACGCCCGGTTCAGCTTGAGAATTTCAAGCATAAATACGGTATTCAGGGCGGCGTTATCAGCGCCGTCAACCTCGTCAAAGGTATTGCGAAATTGATCGGGTGGGATATAATCACAGTGCCTGGAATTACCGGCTATCTTGATACCGATTACGCGGCAAAAGGTCAATATGCTGTCGATGCGTTATCAGACTCGGGGTGTGATTTGGTTGTAGTGCATATAGAAGCACCGGATGAAGCGTCGCATGAGGGGAACGCCAGGGCGAAAGTGAAAGCCATTGAAGAAATAGACAAACATATCGTCGGGCCGGTGATGGAATATGGCGAACGTAAAGACGACCTCAGGGTGCTTATTATGCCGGATCATCCCACTTCGGTAGAGACAAAACGTCACGTTCGTGGGAAAGTGCCCCTGGCTGTCTGGGGGGCCGGAATACATGCCGCTTCCGGTTTATCCTTTACGGAAAACAAGGCTTCGGAGACGGAGATCGAATGGGATAAAGGGTATGAACTTATGCATTCTTTTCTGGAGTGAAATTCATGGTTTCAGACGGCAGTCATAGCGATTCAATAGCGTTTATGAGCACATTTCCGCCCCGGCAATGTGGGATTGCAACATTCACTAACAGCCTGCTCTCAGCGTGCGGGTTGCGTATTGATGAGCGTTTGCGGATGTTTGTTATAGCTATTGATCAGGCTGAGCTTGAGCTCGATTATCCGGAAATTGTGGAGCATAAAATAGACCAGCAGAACCGGCTGGATTATGTTAAAGCCGCAGAATACATCAATTACAGCCAGGTCAAAGCGCTGTCGCTGCAGCACGAGTTTGGTATTTTTGGCGGGCCCGACGGAGAATATATCCTCGATTTGGTCAGGGACGTGCGTTGTCCTGTTATATCCACTTTCCATACCGTTCTGGATAAACCAAGTGAAGGACAGTTAAAAGTGATGAAGGAACTTATAACCCTCAGTCGGCGTGTGGTGGTTATGAGCCACAAAGGAATGGGTTTCCTGCGCGAAGTATATGATGCACCGCCGGAAAAACTCATCTTTATACCCCATGGTGTCGATAATTTGCCATTGGTGGAACCCGATCACTACAAAGGCCAGTTTGACCTCGGGGGCCGGCGTGTGATTTTGACTTTTGGGCTGCTGAGTGAGGGGAAAGGTATTGAGAACATGATTGAGGCACTGCCCCCGGTTGTCAAAAAGCATCCAGAAGTGTGCTATGTGATCCTCGGTGCGACGCATCCGGAGATAGTAAAGCGGGAGGGTGAGAAATACAGGCTCCAATTGCAGAGGTTGGCCAGAGAACTTGGGCTGGAGCGCAATGTCCTTTTCATCGACAGATTCGTTGAGCAGAGGCAGTTAGGGGAATTTCTCAAGGCTGCTGACATTTACGTGACCCCTTATCCGAAAAGGGAGCAGATCACCAGCGGAACACTGGCCTATGCGCTCGGTGCGGGGAAACCGATTGTATCTACTAATTACTGGTATGCCGAAGAATTACTCGATGACGGTCGCGGGATGCTGGTCGATGTCCAAAAACCGCAGGCCCTGACTGAGTCGATCCTGGAATTGCTGGATGAACCGGATAAGTTGAGAGCGGTTCGGGCTAAAGCTTATGAATTCAGCAGGGATATGGTATGGCCGGAAGTAGGGCAAAAATACGTGGACACCTTCAGGTCGGCTATGAGTGCCGCGCGGGTCAGGGCGATTATGCCGGATGTGACTATGCGGCATATGCTCCCTATTACCGGACTGCCTGAGCCCAAGCTTGACCATATCTCCCGTATGACAGATGATACCGGCATGCTGCAGCATTCATTACATAAACTTCCTAACCGGCATCATGGTTACACTACCGACGACAATACCCGCGCTATGGTGGTGGCTGCTAAATTCAACCACCTGTTTAATAATAAAGAGGCGCGCAGGCTACTTGAAATATACCTCTGCTTTGTCCAATACGCCCAACGGCCCGACGGGCTTTTTCATAATTTCATGGGGTATGATCGGCAGTTTTTGGACACTGTCAGCAGTGATGATTGTTTCGGTCGGGCTTTATGGGGATTAGGTTATGCAGCTTACAGGGCACCGGAAAAGTACCAGCAGCCTGCGATAGAGACGATGGAGAGGGCCATGCGAGTGGAGAATCTCTTAGGCGTATTGAATCCGCGTGGCAGGGCCAATGCTATATTGGGGCTATATTATTATATTCAGCGTTTTCCCGAGGCACACGATATCGAAGATAAAATTCACTGGTTGGCATCGAAAAATTTAGAAATATTAGACCATCATAGAGAAGAAGATTGGGTATGGTTCGAACCCGAAATAACATATGATAACGCTATTCTGTCGCAGTCGATGTTTCAGGCTCACGAGGTCACCGGAGATGAGTCTTTCCTGTATGCGGGATTAGAAACCCTGGAATTTCTGATG
>PUNP01001003.1 GCA_003551785.1 Candidatus Brocadiaceae bacterium
TAAAACATGGGCAAAACCACTCAAGACACCAGCTCTCAAGATATCAGCTCTCAAGACATCAGCTCTGAAAAACTTATCCCCAGATACTATTACCAGCTCATTAAATACTGCCAACAAAAGCATTAAAAGACCGGAACAAAACAAGATAAACAAAAACATGATGCGCAGATCCGGCTTAGCAAGTGCATGTCAGTAACTGCTTGTTTTTAAGAGTGTTGGGGAGAACACAGGTTTTAAAGTTGTTGGGGAGCATCAGAGAAAAGGAGTGCTAAATTAACTGTTTTTCAGTTAATTTTACCAGCTAATTTCCGATAACGCAAGCTTTCCCATGTTACTGTCTGAAAACAGGTTATAGCCAGTTTTAGTATAGTTTTGTCCCAATTTTTGTTGGCAGTATTATTGGACAAGCAGCTGGGAATGTTATAGCCAGTTTTAGTATAGTTTTCAGATTGGTTCAGTTTCTGTGCCAGTTTAGATTCAATTCACCAAACATTTAGAGGAGTAATGGGGGTCAAGGGGGTCTTGGGGGTCAGTTTAGCCCCCTACTACCTACTACCCCCTACCCTTAAGGGGGGGGTGTTTCTATAAGCTGAGTAAGTAATCTGACCCCCCTTCACCCCCACCTATATACGCAACATCATAAGATATAACAAGTTAAGGTGTGGGGGTCTTCATTTTCATTGACCCCCACCGGATTACAATAATTACTGAGCCGGAGCATGATCCAGAGCGTTATCCTGCATTTTTAAGTCTGGAAACTCATCCTTTGGCTCTCGCTGCTGTTTCTTGTCACGCTCGATCTTCCACCGCGCTACCTTCCTTTCCTTTCCGCCTCTTACAACTCGTATTCCAGCATCTCCGAACCTCTCCCCAGCATGCCTTCTGAAAGCGTTCCCGAGAAGACGGTTGAGCTTGCTTGGATTTTGGGGATTGTAGGCTTCTGCCAGCTCGTCCGGAAGGTGGCAAAGCAGCGTGTTGGATGAGCGTATCTCCGAAGCCAATTCTGATGCCCTGAACGGTGAACCAAATCCCTTCAGAAGCACTATTTGCTGCAGAAACGCTTCCCACTGACTGTCTCCAAAGCTCTGCTGCTCGATTTTTTCTGCAAGATTTTGAAGGAATCCGTTGATGCCGGCATGTTTTAGAATCCCGCCAATCGTCTCAGCCCATTCCTGAAAGCCACCGAAGCCAGGCAGGTCAGATGGCTTTGGGCTACCGGCAGCGACCCAAGCGCGTGTGAGCGTAAGCAGTGCGCCCACAATATCGCTCCTGTGACGGCACACCCATTCCTCAAGGTTCGGATGCCTGAATCCCGTCCTCTGCCAGGGTTTCGAGGTCTTGGCGTCCATCTCAACCATTACTCCGCGACGAGCCAGGTTACCGGCAAACTGAAGGCCGTTACCTGTCGCTATCCACTGCGTCTTGCTGTTCGGGATCGTTATCTCACTTTTCCCCAGAATCCGCCCGCCGTAGGTCTCTGACGTGATAGCAGCGGCCAGGGCATCGCTTTGAAGAGAACCGTCGGCATTGTCGATCAGGACAAGCGGCGAGCCCTTCATCAGGAAAGAAGTAAGCGTCTTTCGCCACTCATCTTCGGCTTCCGGAGCAGTGAATGCGGGAGCTTTAACACCGGTTGCAATCAGAGACGCTATATGTGCCAGCTTCGTCTTACCCGTGCCTTCCTTCGTAGCATTTATCCCGAAAACCGGTATCAGCCCTTTGATGAGAGGCCGCGCAACCGAGGTGAGAAACAGTGCTATAGTGTTGACTTTGGATGGTTTATCGCAAAATGGAAAGTCGTGGAGGGTCTCTTCAATTATCCGAACGGCCCCTCTTACGTCATCGCTGCTGGGCAAGCCCGGCACCTTTATGCCTGCGATACTTTCATCCGGACTGTAAACCACTCGCGTCTCAGGATCGTAGCCTTCTTCAGTCAAAATAGTGCCATCTTCCCTTATAACAGGAACTTGAGTTATACCTCGCACCGAAGGAAGCTCCCAACAGCTCATGCTCAGTATGTCGTCCACAATATCTTCTGGAGGATACATCACGGGCTCACCATCAAAGCAAAGGTCAAAATGATGCCCCAGGTGGCTTCTTAGCTTCCTTTTGGACAATGTCTCAAACTCCGGTCTGTTCTCAGAATCCTCAACCAGCCGAACGAGACTTCTGCCCAACTTAAATACTGTAGGAGGAGTGACTTCAGCAAGATTCTCGACCACTTTCAAAGCGGCTTCAGGAACCATTATGCCGCCGATCTCAATTTTATTTTCATCATTTTCAGCAGCGTTTATCCGAGCATCTTTTTCCATCTGCGCCATCTCACTTTTGGCTTCACGAACAGCACCGTCCAGCTCGTTCAGGTTAAGCTTTTGGCCCAGGATATCTTTGAGCTCCCCGCGAACGATGGCATTCTCACTGCGAGAAAGCTGAGCGAGCATGTGTGTTGATTTGAAAACTTCTTCTATCTTTCTGCTCGCCTTTACGTTATCCACCATGCCTCGAACTTGGCTGGAGGCATTTGTACGATCTTTTTCTGCATCATTTTGCGCATCGTATCTGCTTACGCTCTCTGCAATGGATTTAACTTCACTTTCGCTAAGAGGCGGGCTGCACCTGGTTTTGTTTTCAGCCTTTAACGCTGCCAAGATGGTCTCCTTCCCCGTCCCCTTTCTTCGCATCACCCCGGCAAGGCTCGTTAGCACCTCGTTACGCCGCCCGCTCGGGATGACGTCACCAGGGATGGTCGCAGGCTTTTTTGCTTCACCTGCGCTGTCTCTGCCTGCCTTTAAGGCCCATTGCGGGAGCTCTGGGAGTTGTTTATCATCAAGAGGAACCTCCCAGTTATAGCTGCCTCCGGAGATGTGATCAGAAGGCGGAACGACAACGTAGCCACCATCAGCTTTTACCTCAACCCCCGGTGCAAGTGATCCCGCCCCGGTGCACGACTTCACCTTATCTGCGCTATCCGGCCGCCTGTAGAACGCCTGCAAGCCCCCTCCACCGGTTCTCTGATAGGGCCCTTCGGGTTTCCAGGCGTATATTTCCTTAGCGTTTTCAATCCCGTCAATCCCGCCTTCCACCTTCACATCCAGATCAAGCACTACCAGATCAGTCTCACTACCTGTCACAACACCAATATTTGCATCCGGCCACCTCTCCCACCATTTACTTATCTGCTCCGGATCATATGAGGCGCTGTTCCTGCCGTCGGATAAGGTTTTACTGTCATAACGAGGATGTTTACCAGGGCTATGACAGTCTTTACCACAGCTGCACTTACCATCTTTGATAGTATGAAGCGGCAATACCTGGTAGCCGAGCTTTACATATTCAGCAGCACATTCAACCTTCGATAACACTTGACTTTCTTCCGCATTACGATTATAATATAAGTTAGTATAAGAACTTGCGCATTTTTCATCCAGCCCCTGATCATCATCTTCAACAAATTCAGGGGCCCCTTTTTTTCTGCTGTTTACCATCTTTATTTCCTCGATTTTGTTAGCTTTTCAGTTAGTTTTCAGTTAGTTTTTCCAATTTTTTCCATTTTTATTTTGAATCTCCTCCTGCATGGAACCCCGCCTGTGCTGAACTCAATCAGGCCGAGCTGTTCAAGTTTTTTCCGTGCGCTTGTTTGCTGCCATCTCGTGAGGCCGGTTTCTCTAATAACTTCTTCGCAGGTCCTCTCTACCGTATCTGCTCCTTCCCTCAGGTGATAGAGACAGTTGCTGAGAAGAAGGCATGCA
>PUNP01000456.1 GCA_003551785.1 Candidatus Brocadiaceae bacterium
GCTGCGCTGCCAGGCCGTATGCCGTTTCACCCCATGTTTTTGACCCTTTTCGGCCCTCTCACCCTACTTTGGAGGGGCGAAAAGGAAGCAAAAACATGGGACGCCGTTGCCTTTAATAAACTCAACAAATTTGAGGTACTGCAAATTTTAAAAGACCCGGCTTTCTTTATACCATTTCACCCACAGTCTGCTATTATAGAATGTGCCATGAAACAGTTCAAGTAATGCATAACCCGAATAAATCGGAAAAGGGGAAAGCAGAAAAATGATGAAGAATGAAGGATGAAAAAAGTATTGCCATATCGCAAGTGCGGACGCTATTCAGCTTAAAAGCCGAAAACACCCCCTTAAAAACGCGGCTAAGCCCCTTTTAGAGACATGTCCATAGCCATAACTAATTATTTAACCACAAGTTAAGCCCCACCGAAATGGTGACACCGAAATGGTGACACCGAAATGGACACCGAAATGGTGCCATTTGGTAAACACCATTTGGTATCAAAGGGAATCCCGGGATTGTCAATACCCAAAAAACCTTGCAGCGCAAATTCCTCGACTACCAGAACTGATTTGCTGAACTATGCATTTAATGGTAGTATATACGTGATAAACATTCGCCGTAATCATCATTTACCAGGTAAAAAATGAATAACAACGACCACAGGAAAGAGATAAAATTTTATTACCGCTATCGCCACCTGCCTATTCTGAGCCTTATCCTGCTGATAGCTTTGGCCGCCCTTACCGTAAGAATACATTTGCAACGCCCTTCACGCGATATGCGTCGCAAACTCGCTTCTTTCCAAGTTGCTCTGGAACTGATACCGGAGCATTACCCCCACACCAGCCGCGACGATCTTTTTCAATCCGCTATGCAGGGTATAATTGACAGCTTAGATGATCCCTATAGCCGTTACCTGACCCCCCAGCAGCTAAGACACTCTGATGCCGAAGCCGAGGGACAATTCGGGGGGATCGGGATACGAGTCGCGCCGCTTAACGGTGAAGCCGTCATCTTAGAGCTTATGCCCGACGGATCGGCGGGAGAAGCTAACGTGCAGCCGGGCGATATAATTATTAAAGTGGAAAACCACGCCGTAGCTGATATGAGTTTCCAGGAAGTCGTTTCGGCTATCAGAGGAAAGCCCGGAACAAAGGTTAATATCACTTTCAAAAACCCAAAAACCGATGAAGTCAAACAAAAAGACCTCGAAAGACGGATGCTGGAAGCCTCGCCGATACAATCGGAAATCATAGACGACAATATCGGAATAATCCGGCTGCCCAGCTTCAATCTGCTGAATATTCAGCGCCTGCGCGAGGAATTGCTGAATCTGCTGGACGCGCCGATTGATGCATTAATCGTTGACCTGCGCGATAACCCCGGCGGGCTGCTCGACGCCGCCGTTGATATCGCGGATATGTTTATTGACTCCGGAAGAATTGTTGCGGTCGAATATGCCGGAGAAAAAACGGAAAAAGATGAGTTTTTCGCCACAGAAGATATTGTTATACCGAAGGATATGCCGCTGGCTATACTGGTCAACGGACGCAGCGCCAGTGCCGCCGAACTGTTGGCCGGATCGCTCCAAAGCCTGAACCGTGCCACTGTTATCGGTACAAACACCTTCGGAAAAGGTTCCGTCGATAGTATATTTACTCTCCCCGACGGATCCGGATTAGTGCTGAAGATTGCCTCCTATATCGTAGGCGAAGATATTAAAGTAGAAGGGGAAGGAGTGACACCCGATCTTGTCGTTGGTGAAATTCCCTCTCCCCTGGAACTCTACGAAGAGGAAGAACGGCGGGAGTGGATGCAGAAATACCGCGAAGCAATGGAGATACAGGAAAAGAAAGCTGTCGAATATCTTGTAAATATTATCGGTGAAACAGCAAATGAATGATCTGACTCGTGAAAGCAACACCCGAAAGACCAAAATTGTCACCACTATAGGCCCGGCAAGCGACTCACCGGATGCAATACAACGCCTTATCCAACACGGTGCTAATGTCTTCCGTCTGAATTTTTCGCATGGAACGGAACGCAAACACCGGGAGACTATCGCCTTTATCCGCGCCCAGTCCGGGCAAATGGGAGTGACTACGGCTATCATCCAGGATTTACAGGGGCCGAGGCTGCGAACCGGCAAACTCGCCGATTCCGGGGGCACCCGGCTCAAAGCGGGTTCCACCGCTACCATCACGCCCGGAAATTTTGATGGTGATGCAGACAGAATAGCAACCGATTACGCCGACCTTCCCAACGACGTCACCCCCCATGCCCGGATTCTGATAAGCGACGGCCTCCTGGAACTGAAAGTGAGCGAAATCAACGGTATGGATGTGGTATGCAAGGTAATATCAGGCGGGCTGTTGCGGGAAAATCAAGGTATAAACCTTCCTGACTCCGAGCTTTCCATTACGCCACCTACACCAAAAGATATTGCCGACCTCGGAATGGGCATCGAATGCGGCGTAGACTACGTAGCACTGAGCTTTGTAAGCTCCGCGAGCGAACTGCATGTATTGCGCGATCAGATCGAGAGTCTGCGTTCTGAATCCGCCCCCGCCCCCGGCATCATAGCCAAAATTGAACGCCCGCAAGCGGTGAGTAACATTGATTCCATCATCGAGGCATCCGACGCGATCATGGTCGCACGTGGCGACCTGGGGATTGAAATGAAGCCCGAGGAGGTGCCGCAAATACAGAAGATGCTGATTAATTCCGCAAACGAAGCCGCTATACCGGTCATAACCGCAACTCAAATGCTTGAGTCGATGATAAAAAACCCGCGCCCCACCCGCGCCGAAGCCAGCGACGTCGCCAATGCTATCCTTGACGGCTCGGATGCCGTTATGCTCAGCGGCGAGACGGCTATTGGGGAATATGCAGCAGAATCCGTGGAAATGATGGCCCGGATCGCGACAAAGACGGAAGTTATGCTTAATGGAGAGGAAAAAGTCGTCTCCAGGCACTCCGCTCCAAACCATACATGCGCACTCGCCAGGGCGGCCTGCCGGGTCGCCAGGCAACTGGATGCCCGGGCGTTGGTCGCATTTACTATGACCGGCGCTACCGCACGATATGCAGCGCGTCAGCGCTCGGGGCTCCCAATATATGCATTGACTCCGATCAAATCCACTCAACGCCGCCTTGCTTTGGTGTGGGGAGTCAACACCTTGACATTGCCACTGCTGGAGAATACGGACGACATGATTTCGATCGGGATGGAACGGCTGCGGGAAGAGAATCTCGCCGCGGCCGGTGATACAATGGTTTGCATCGCAGGTCCTTCAACCGGGACGGCAGGCGGAACGGACATGCTGCAGCTTCTTCATTTCTAATGGCGTAGCAGAAAAGGTGCAAAATAAGCTGTATAGTCAGGTAAGATGCCTGAAGTGCGTATAGCACGCATCCCTGCGTGCGCCCTGGACAGGCAAGATGCCTGTCATACATTCCGCCGGCACCTTTTCGGCCAAGCTCCCGGTGGTTCATTCCACTATATGAGACTGAGAACTGCTTTGAGGTTTTTAAATGCATAGTCGGGAGCCGGCATTTGGCACGGTATTCTCACTTTCCCCGTACACAGCAAAGCGGCAGCGGCACCGGCCCGTTTAGCGCCTAAAACATCGGTAAAAAAAGTATCCCCGACAAAAAGCGTATCCGGCGGATTCGTTCCGGCTAATTGCATACAGCGCTGGAATATACGCACGTCAGGTTTAACGTATCCTTCGGCCTCCCCC
>PUNP01000207.1 GCA_003551785.1 Candidatus Brocadiaceae bacterium
ACCGCCGCCTTCACGGCATCGGCATCCATGAGCGAGGTCCTGCGGAGTTCGGACATGCGTGGCTCGGGAACGGCGTTGGCTGTTGTCGGACGGTCGGGAAGGTACCGTGTGCCGCGGGCAGGCGTCAACGCACGCGCGCTCCACACGCAGATGCGAACCCGGGAGCGATCCGCTAGGTTAGCCGCGCCCGTTCTAACGACCCGCCCAGCCACGGCCATGCCCGCACGGATCTCCTTCGTCCGCATCGCCCTCACCCTCCTCCTCTGCCTCCTCCCGGCCGCGCTCCTCGCTCAGGGGGACGCCGTCCCCACGGTGGAGGGGCCGGGCACCGTCTTCGAGGGGAGCGCCTTCGAGCTGCGCCTCTCGACCCCGGAGGGCGCGGAGGAGACACCCTTCCGGATCCGCGACGCCCGAGGGCAATTGCTCACGGAAGGTGTCCTCGAGCCGGGGGAGACAACTCAGCGCGTGGTCGTCGGCTCCCGGGGCGCACTTCCCATCATCGTGGAGACGCCGGGGGGAGCCGCTCCCTTCGGGGCACGGTTTCTTCCCGGGTGGCTCTCCCTCGTTCCGCCGCTCCTGGCCATCGCCTTCGCGCTCGTCTTCCGCGAGGTGGTCATCTCCCTCTTCGCGGGCGTCTGGCTCGGTGCATTCCTCCTTACCGGCTTCAACCCGCTCGCGGCGACCCTCCGCGTCCTCGACCAGTTCGTCCTCGAGGCGCTGGCCGATGCGGACCACATCGCCATCATCGTCTTCAGCCTGCTGCTGGGCGGCATGGTGGGAGTCATCACGCGGAGCGGCGGCACGCGCGGCATCGTCCAGGCGCTTGAGCCGTACGCCACCAGCCGCCGCCGCGGACAGTTCTTCGGCTGGCTCTCCGGGCTCGGCATCTTCTTCGACGACTACGCGAACACCCTGATCCGCGGAAATACCCTTCGGCCGATGACGGACCGGCTGCGGATATCCCGGGAGAAGCTCGCCTACATCGTCGATTCGGTGGCGGCGCCGATCGCGGTGATCGCGCCCATCTCCACCTGGGTGGGCTTCGAGATCGCCATGATCGGGGAGAACCTGGAGGCATCGGCGGCGCAGGTGACGGACCCGGCGCTCCAGCAGGAGCTGCTGGCCGGGGCCGCCAACCCCTTCAACGTCTTCCTGCACTCCATCCCGTATCTCTTCTACCCGATCCTGGCGATCACCCTGGTCCTCATGATCGTGATCACCGGCCGCGAGTTCGGGCCGATGCGGACCGCGGAGAGCCGGGCGGCGAGCGGCGGCGGACTGTACAGGCCGGGGGCGATGCTCGCCGCGGATACCGAGAGCGGTCTGGCCGAGCCCGCCGAGGACGTGCCGGGCCGCTGGTACAACGCGGTGATCCCCATCCTGGTGGTGATCGTGGTGGCCCTCGCCGCCCTCTACCACACCGGGGCCGAGGGGATGGAGCCCGGCGCAGGGCTGCGCGACGTGATCGGCGCGGCGGATCCCTTCACCTCGCTGCTCTGGGCCTCCTTCGCGGGTGTCATCGCCGCGATCATCCTTGCGCTGGCGCAGCGGATCCTCACTGTCAACGAGGCAATCCAGTCGTGGGTCGGCGGAATGCGCTCGATGCTCCTGGCCATCGTCATCCTGATCCTCGCCTGGTCGCTCGGCGGAGTCACGCAGGCGGTAGGGACGGGAGACTACCTGGCCGGCCTTCTCGCCGAGACGCTCCCGCTCGCTGCGCTCCCGGTGCTGGTCTTCCTCATCGCCGCTCTCACGGCCTTCGCCACCGGCACCTCGTGGGGGACCATGGCCATCCTCTTCCCGGTGGTGCTGCCGCTCGCCGTCAGCATGGGTGCCGGCGTCGGCTTCGCCGGGGGTGACGACTACACCATCCTCCTCGGTGCCATCAGCTCGATCATGGCCGGCGCGGTCTTCGGTGACCACGCCTCTCCGATCTCTGACACCACCGTGATCAGCTCCATGGCCTCCGCCTGCGACCACATCGACCATGTGCGCACACAGCTTCCCTACGCACTCGCGGTCGCCGGAATCGCGATCCTGGTGGGTGACATTCCCACCGCGGTCTGGGGGATCAACCCGGGCATCTCGCTCCTGGTCGGCGTAGCCCTGCTCTACCTGATGCTGAGGATCTTCGGCCGGCCGATCGAGATAACGGCCCCGGAAGGCACGATGGCGGAAGGGGGCGATGGAGGTACGGAGCCGGCGGTCGACTCCCCGATGCGGGGCTGACCGCTCACTCCGGCCGGGCGATGACGCGCGCCAGGTGCGCGCGCGTCTCCCGCGCGCTCCGCCCCCAGTCGAAACGCTCGGCGTAGCTACGGGCGCTCCGTCCGAGCCGCTCCACCTCCTTCCGGTCGCGAAGCAGCCGCCCGAGGGTGCTTGCGAGGCGGTCTACGTCTCCGTGCGGGACCCGGTAGCCGGACACCCCCTCGGCCACCGAATCCCGGAGCCCGGGCGAGTCGCTCACCACCGAAGGCGTTCCGCACGCCGCGGCCTCGACGTTGGTGATCCCCCACCCCTCCCGCGGTGAGGTGAGCACGTGCACCCACGCGGTGCGCAGCAGGCGGCGCTTCTCCTCCTCGCTGACGAACCCGACGAAATCCACCGCCTCCGCCACGCCCAGCCGGCCTGTCAGGCGCCGCAAACGCCGCTCCGAGCTTCCCTTCCCCGCCACCACCAGCCGGGCCGAGCTCCCCCTCGCGCGTAGGAGCGCGAAGGCGCGCAGCACGAGATCGACCCGCTTGTACGGCTGGAGCCGACCCAGGTAGAGGAGGGTGGGGATCTCCGCCCGGGGCACCGAAGGGTCGGGGAAAAAGAACTCGAGATCCACTCCATTCGGAATGATGGTCATCTCCCGCCGGTCGAGCCCGCGCCGGATCAGGTCGTTTGCAGTGCTCTCCGAGATCGCCTGCGTCGGGATGCCGCGGTAGATCCGGCCGATCGGCCGCTCGGCGAGCCAGGTGAGCGCCGCGACCGGCGGCGTGGCCGAGCGGAACGCGGTGGCGCCGAAGAGGTGGTGGACGAGCAGGACGGTCGGCACCGGGGACCAGTGGGGCGTCGCGAGCGGAATCTTGTTCAGATCCTCGACCACCACGTCGAACTCCCCGTCGGCCAGGAGGCGCCGTGCATGGGGCACGGCGAAGGCCGGGAAGGTGTTTCGTGTGCCGACCCGGTGGACCTCGATCCCGTCGAGGTCGACGCGGGGGATGCACCCCCTCCACCCGCTGGCCACGAGAATCACCCGATCGCCCGCGGCGGCGATCCGACCGAAGATCTCGTGGAGGTGGACCTCCGCTCCACCGGCGCGCGGGTTCTCGCGGTCCAGCCAGTTGAGGACGAGGATCCGCACCGTCAGCGCTGCGCGTCCTCGGCCGTCCGGGCTCTCGCGGCCCGCCGCCGCCGGAAGAAGTCGCGCAGCATGTCTCCCGCCTCCGCGCCGAGCACCCCGGTGGTGAGCTCCACCCGATGATTCAAGCGCGGATCCTGTACGAGGTTCTCGAGCGAGCCGCACATGCCGGCCTTGGGATCGTGCGCCGCGAAGACCAGCCGCGGGATGCGGGAAAGGACGATGGCGCCCGCGCACATCGCGCACGGCTCGAGCGTCACGTAGAGGGTGCAGTCGAGGAGCCGCCAGTGTCCGAGCGCGTCGGCCGCACGTCGGATGGCCACCATCTCCGCGTGACCGGAGGGATCGTCGGTCGTGTGAGTCAGGTTGTGGCCGCGGGCGATTACCTCCTCCTC
>PUNP01000446.1 GCA_003551785.1 Candidatus Brocadiaceae bacterium
AATTCTTATTACTTCTATCCCATTGCTCTCAAAGTGATGAGTCGTTTCAGGGTCTTTGTCGGGAGTGACGATAATAAACCGTATTTGATTCGGACCGGTTATTTCTGAATTGTAATGGAAGGTGTTATTATAGATCCCATCTCGGATTGGTGCGAGATGCTCCAAATCATTTTGCTCCAATGACTGAACAAGTTTAATGAATGTGAGGATATTGTTTGAATCCCGCATTAAAATGCTATCTTCTCTAACACCTCTGCCATATCTACCACTGAGATAACTTAATTGAGATCTATCGAAATTCCCGGGTTGGTTGTATGGGAAGGCAATCATATCGTGGGATAGTCCTTCTTCGACTATATCTGGATTCAATTGTATTATATTTCTCAATTCATCGATGTTGTTATTCTCCCATATTAAATACTCATATTGAACGAAAGCGTCGCTTTGTAGGTCCTCAAGTTTCTCCTCTAACTCTTGATATGAGGTGTCTATTCTTGTATTAGTAATTTCCAACTGTTCCCCTTCTTCTGAAACACTTTGATACATACCTGAAGTCCGCTTTACTTCCAGGTATTCATACAATTCATCGAATGCCCCATCAACTATCTCCCTCTCACCTCGGAATTGGATCTCACCCAGAGCATTAGCCCATTCTTCTTTAGAAGAAGACGGTCTTTCACTGCATAGATCAATAATTGCGAGTTCAATGAATATTTGGGTGAGGTACTTCGAATAATTATCGCTTGACAATTGAAAGGCATTAATACAAAACTTCTTCCAGCATATAATAATTAATTCATATCCGACTCTTCGTCGGAATACTGGTGGTTCCTCACTAACTTTCACAGACAAAACAAGTAACAGTTCTTGCAAATTAATTAACGAACGTACTGGATAATCATTACTGGTGTTATTAGTCCTGCCATGCATCACTCTTTTTCCTACAACCGTGATTTCGCTCTCAGAATCCATTAAGAGACGGCGTTGGATTATGGGGAAAAAGTCCGTAACAGGATGAATAATGTCTTTAGGTAATTCCTCAGCGTTCAAATTATCTAAGAATAATTCACTAAGAGTGGTTGATAAATCATGGAGTGTATCATAACGTCTGTTTTTGCATTCATGATATAGCATGCCAAAATACTGACGTAGGATTGCGGCTTCATACTCATCTACTTCTTTGAATGTTTCGACAAAACCCTTAGCAGCGATCGTAGCCACTAACGGACTTTTGACGCCTACAGCTTGTGCTAATTGCCGGTGACAGGCAATCACCTCATCTTTCAAGAACCTATCGTTCTCGCGTATCGCTGTCTGAAAAATGCTAGGAAGTTGATGTATGAAGATGGGTTCGAAAGCGCGGGTAACCTCTTCAGAGCGGAGTTTATTGAAAGCATCTCGGTTCAATGCTTCTAAGGATAGCTGATTGATAAGTCCAATATATTCCTCAAAAGCTATTTTTGCAGTGATTAGTTCATGCTCAGACATTGAGGCTGTGATAAATGAAAAGAGTCCTCGCGTTGGTGGACTAGAGAGGTCTCCTTTCGCATAATTATTGAAGTCATCATATGTAGTCAAATTTCTTGACGTGTGTATCACACCTTCGGGAGTGCTACTTTTCAACATTCTCTTTACAGATAAATATAGAGAATAGAAGGCGACCATACTCAATCCAACTGAGAAATATAATGCAGCAACAAATAGTGAACCCTGGTCCGTCGGTAGAAGATAGAGTAATAATAAATCAAGTCCAATAGCTAATGACAATATACCGATTGTGAATTGAATGAGTCTATCTCGAAAAAATAAACGACCCATCCGTGAGGTATACCTAGAGGATATAACCTGAACTCCCAAGAATATCACGGAGAAGACGATTGCAATAATGCTGGATTCGGCTTGAACTAGTGTTCTAAGAAATGTTCTCGTATTTTCCTCACTAGCTGGAACAAAGAAGTTGTAAGCAAAAACAGCGAAAACTAGAGGAACAGATACAACGACTACTAGCAGTACAGTTGGAATGCCAGAAGTAAAATGGCCATCAGTATCAGATTCCGACATCTATTATCACCGTCTACGAGCGGCTGATAATTCGTCTATGGCACTTTGCCTTAGTACTATTCATTGACCAGTTCCGTTGAAGAGGCGATATTATAGACTAGTCTAGACAGTTGGGAACGGTATACTAGCTCTTTGATCTGGACGAGTATATTTCTCCTTTCTCTATCAGAAGTCATTCTACAGCGCTGAGCAGCCGTGAGAGCTATGATAACTTTATAACAAGGGGAGAAGCGGCAGGGCACTCTTTTTGAGAGACCATTAAATATACGATAGCTTTAGGACATGAATATGGAAATATTATGCTCGACACTTATTATTCTATATAACCTAATAATCAATAGAGGAAGACTGTCCTACAGAGCTGACTTTTCGGAAAAGCCCGGCGCTTGGAACGCCGGACAGTAGCCTTCAGGAAGGAAGACCGATGTCAACTACGCACGCCGAGAGCCAAGAGCGTACCGAACGGGAAACACTTCGAGAACTACTGGGGTCCCACCTCGACACCGCTGTGAGCGATAGAGACGGGTGTTGGTGTGACAGCAACCACTTCCCGTGTTTCGACTGCTACCAGAGCGATCGTCGGGAGATTCCAGGTGATACCGAATGAGCGAGATCGCTCCGGCGACGGCGCTCAACAGTGCAAAGACGGGCCAGATTTGCGACCAATGCAATCAAGATATCCGGACGGGTGACAAGGCGATCGCTTACGCAACCCACTACGTTGCCGACGGGTGGGTCATCCGGCGCGTATGGTGTGATGACTGTGGGGACTCAATTATCGGTACCGACACCGATGGCATGGACGAGGTAGTCATTGATGCGGGTACTCTGCGGAATCGACTCGTCGGTGTGACCACCATAGATCGGAGTCGGCCCAAGAACGAACTAACCCGGGACGATTTATCTCGCGTTCTACACCAACGGTGAGATTCAACCAAAGGTGCCACAGATCATCGATTCAGTGGAGAGTGTCGAACTCACACAAGAGGGTGTCGAAAAATCGATTCGCTTTCGAGTGAACAACGGGCAGAGTTACGGAAAACAGTCGACAAACTCGAGGCAGCAGATTCAGACCGATACGGTAGCGACCAGAAAGTGATCTTCCTCGATGAAGGTCGGGGAATCTCACTCGAGAGCCCAGTCAAGAACAATAAAACAGCAGAAGGCACCGACCGGACCGTCGCGTTCGTTCAGGGCCATCGATACGTATCTGCTTCGGCGTTACAAGAAGATCCGACGACGACGTCCGCTTTGGAAAAGCCGTAACGAGCGAACCGTTTTCAGTTAGTTGCAGTCGCTTTAGATCGACACTCTGAGTGTAGCTTCAACAGTGAACGTCTAACGTATCTTCTCTGAGCGCGTCTCTTACCAAATGGGAGCGAAGAAGTACATTGTTGAGCTCAGCGACGAAGATCGCAAGACGCTCGAATGGTTCACGTCCGCCGGTGAACAGAGGGCGCAAGCCAACACACGCGCACGTATCCTTCTGAAAGCTGACGACGGGCTCACTGATGCGACAATCAGTGAGCACGTCGGCTGTCACCCCCAAACCGTCCACAACACACGCAAAGACTACACTGAACGAGGGATTGCGGCGATTCATCGCCGCAAACCCGACCGTGAGTACGAACGCAAGCTTGACGGAAACGCCGAAGCCCACCTCATCAAACTCGCCTGCAGCGAACCACCAGAAGGACACTCTCGGTGGACACTACACCTCCTTGCCGACGAACTCGTTACCCTTGACGAGATCGACTTCGAGTCGATCTCTCACGAGGCCGTCCGACAGCGGTTAAAAAAACGCCCTGAAACCTCATCTCTCCAGCTACTGGGAGATACCTCCAGAACAGGACGCTGACTTCGTCTACTACATGGAAGATGTTCTCAATCTCTACCACGAACCGTACGACGAAACCCGTCCAGTCATCTGTTTTGACGAATCTAGCAAGGCTCTACGAGGACACGAACGCGACCCGCTCCCGGCCCGACCGGGAGCGGTCGCCCGATCCGATCACCGCTACAAACGCAATGGGAAACAACGAATACATCTCTCGACAGAGCCGCTAACTGGCTGGGTAAACGTCGAAATCACCGAGAAGAGGCGAACAATAGAATGGATCGACCGAATGGTCGAACTCGCAGATATTCACTACCCGGATGCGGACTGCATCCGGGTTGTGATGGATCAGCTCAACACACACAAGCCTGCTGCCTTCTATCAGTTTTTCCCGCCAGAGTATGCTCAAGCGTATCTTGATCGGTTCGAGTTTCATTACACGCCCAAGAGAGGAAGTTGGCTGAATATGGCCGAAATCGAGATAGGCGTCCTCAAACGGCAGTGTCTCGATCGGCGAATCTACCACGCAGCGACCCTCCGAGCGGAGGTCGCTGCGTGGCAGAGGCGTCGAAACACGACCAATCGTCCCATTGACTGGCAGTTTACTACTGACGATGCCCGGATCAAACTACGCCAACTCTACCCAATTGAGACCGAAGAGGATCTACAGATTCACGCTTGAAGCTACACTGAGTCCTCTTTTTGCCAGCCTATCCTAGACCGAAAGAACCAGACACCGATTCTCCACTTCCGGAGCAAGCGAGATTACCTGCGCCTTTCGCTGAAGATCCGCTCGGCGATCCTCGATCCGTTGTTCGAGTTTGCGTAGCCGGTCTCGCTGATTTCGAATAGCGATGTTCATGTCCGAGCCCGCCTCTGCTTTGCGTTCGTACTCTTCGATGAATGTCTCGATCCGATCACGTTCGGCCGCTGCGTATGCCTCGAGGTCATCGAGCTCTTGCTGGGTTTCCTGTCGCCGGCGTTCGGAAAGCTCCTCCCTGAGTGTTTCGACGCGTTGACTGACGTACCTGTCCGCGACCGCTCGAAATTGTGCTCGCTGCTCGAGGAGTGCCCGAACGGACTGTGAATTCGGTGATCCCTTGATCGTATCGCCGTTGATGATTCGCTCGCCGAGTTGGCGGCGTGGATCGTGATGATTGACGTCGACGAAGATGGGAAGCATCTCCTCCCGAATGACCTCACCAGTCCCGTCTTCGAACCGTACGCGGTAGTTGAAGACGATCCCCGGTTCGGAGACGAACGGGAGAAGTTTGAGACCGACGTCTCCCAGATCGCCGTCAAGCACCTGCTGCATGAGCCGTTGAACCAGCTCTGCGTCAGGAGAGATGTACTCGATCCCGTCGTGGTCCATGGCGAACTCACGATTGAACGTGAACGGACCGTACTCGTCGTCGCCGACAATCGGATCAAGTGTCGATGGCAGTTCAGCCCAAAAGAGGTTGTTCCCGGCTTTCTCGACATTGCCACCGAGGGCGGCAATACCGCGTTCGAAGAACTCCCGAATATCCGCCTCGCTCCCGTAGACGTCTTCGGACTCGTCCATGACCTCCTGGATCTTTTGTCGACTCTCCTCGTCGAAGGTGCTGGCGTCGATAAGGCTCCGTTCGTACCACTCCTCGAGTGTGCGCTGGCGCTCATCGATGAGTTCCTCGAGTTCGTCTTTGGTCGCACTCGGCGGTTCATCGTTGCGAATAGACTCCATGATGAGCGAGTCGACGTCGATGTCGTCGAGGATTCCCAGGACGTCGGCCGTGTTCCCGAGTTTCCCTCGGATGTTCTCGACTTTGTCCTGGAGCATCTCGAAGATCTCCCCCTCACGAGTCTCCTTGAACGAGAAGTTCCACACCTTGACCTCCTTGTCCTGCCCGTAGCGATGGGTGCGCCCGATACGCTGCTCGAGGCGGTTCGGATTCCACGGGAGTTCGTAGTTCACCATGATGTGGCAGCTGTGCTGGAGGTCGATCCCCTCGCTTGCAGCATCGGTCGCAAACAGGAGTCGGGACTGTCCGTAGTTGAACTCCTCTTCGATACGAGCGCGGTCATCCTTGTCGACGTCACCGTGGATAACGAGGATCTCATCGGCCCACGGCTCGTCTTTCACGAGTTCGAGGAGGTAGTCCAGTGTGTCGCGGTACTCGGTGAACAACAGGACTTTCTCGTCGGGTTGTTCCTCGAGAAGCTGTTGGATGTAACGGCGTACCTTCTGTGCCTTCGAATCGACGGGAATCCGTTCGGCAAGCGAGACGAGGTCACGAAGTGTCTCGATTTCCTCTTCGAGCTGGGCATCGCTTTCAGTGATGGTGAGCCCCGCGAGCTCCTCTTCGGCCTGCTGTTTGTCGTCCTCGTCGAGATCCTCGCCCTCGAGGTAGGCCGTTGCCTCCTCTGAGAGTTCGGTGGACGTCGACTGCTCTTCGAGGAGATCGCCCAGTCGACGACTGAGCGTAGCTTTGATCGCGCCGATACTGCTGACGAGGCGCTTTTGCATGAGCGCCATCGCGAAGCCGACGGCCGGCTCGTTGAGTTTCTCCGAGCGGTTGTAGACGTTCTGGACGTACTCCGTGACGGCGTGGTAGAACTGGCGTTCCTCGTGGGACATCTCGACCGGAACCGTGTTGACGTCCCGATCGGGGAAGATACGCTCGCCATCCTCGTCGTAGATCGACTGTTTCCCACGACGCATCATGACGCGGTCGACGGCCTCCTTCGAGAGGTCCTGGTCTTCGGCGACGACGAACGGGTCGACATACTCGACGAGCGAGCGGAACGCCTCGCCTTTCCCGTCGTGTGGCGTCGCACTGAGCAAGAGCAACGAGTCGGAGTTACTGACGACGCGTTCGGCCATCTTCGAAGTCTTGCTCGGTGACTCGCCACGCTTGGCGGCCTTGTGTGCCTCATCGACCACGACAACGTCCCAAAATGCGTCCTCGAGTTCGGGTTGGAACTCGTCCTGCCGAAGGAAGGCCATGCTGGTCACCATGCGCTGGTGGTCCTGATCCCAGATGTTCGCCTCCTCGCCGAGACGGCGACGCTCACCTTCGACCCACTGGCGGTCGGCCGGCGTGAGGTCGATGTCGAAAAAGCGGTCCATATCCCTGATCCACTTCTTCTGGAGGTGTGCCGGGACGACGAACAGGACGCGATCAGCACGATTGCGGGCGTCGAGCTCTTTGAGGATCAGGCCGGCCTCGATCGTCTTCCCCAGCCCGACGTCGTCGGCGATGAGCGCCCGTTGGCGGAGCTTCTGCATGACCCAGTTGACACAGGCGAGCTGGTAGGGCTCGAGACGGACGAGGGAGTTCGAGATGCTCAGCAGTTGCCCTTGCTCGTGGGCCATCTCGAGTTGCAACGCCTGTGAGCGTAGATCGAACCATTCGGCGGAGACGGCTTCGTGTTCGGGATGAAGCTGGTCGGCCACCGCCGGCTCCAGCTTGGCAAGAGAATCACGTTTTTGTTCGATCTCGACGTCATCGATGCAGACCGTTTTCGCGCCGACACCCTCGACGTATGCCCGAAGATAGTCGAGATTTCCCACCGAGTAGGTCTTGATGACTTCCGCGGAGTTTCCGTTGAGAAGGATCGTGTCGCCGGGTTTGAACGAGGTCATTTCTCTCCCACCGGTGAGTGTTGTGCCGTCTCGATCTGCTCTCCCGTCTCTGCGTCGTTCATATGCTCGCGAAACGCTCGGTCGAACGTATAGTCCTCGAGGAGATTTGCCTCGCTTGCATTATGATCGCTCAACTCGTCGCTGTCCTTTGTGTTTACCCTGAAATTGTTGTTGCCGACTTCGTCGAAAGACACATAGAACACCTCGTCTGTCTCCACGATATACCCCGCAAAGATGTCGACCTGCCCTTCCTGATATTGGCCCGTGAACAGTCGATATTTCCAGGGCTTCTCGTTGCTCCTGTTCGCCTTCTTGACCTGCACTCGGAGCAGCTCGTCGTCTCTGTCAGCGACGAGGTCGTATTTGTACAGTCCATGGGTGTAGGACACTCGGCAGCCCTTGCGAACGAGGTCGGTTGCGACGGCGAACTCCGCTACTTCTCCATCGACATGACCTTCGTTACGAGTCATACAACTGTTCACCTCCGGACAACCAGTTACCGTCTTGGATCGAGATCATTGTTCACGTCGTATTAGGGATATGCTTACTCCTGCGTGATCGTGACGTAGTTCAACACGAACTCCTGTGGGAGGACGCCCCCGTGGTAGAACCGTGCGTCGGGGAGCCCCTGATTCCGGAACCGCTGGATCGGATCGGAGAGCACACTGAGTTTGGTCTCACCATCCAGATAGCCGAGGTGGGCGTTCTCGTCGAGTAACACGCCGGGTGCATCGTTATCGAGGTCTTTGCCGGCGACCCACCGGCGAGTGACTCTTTCGGCTTCCGACGGTGGGTGGAGGTCGTCGATGTCCACGTGTTTCGGCAACGAGACGAAGCCGTGATCGGAGAGGATGTACGCACGATCCCACTCTCCCTGATCGAGTTTCTCACAGATGATCTCCGAGATGATCTCGATCCGGTCTTTGAACACCGACTGGAAGTCGGTCAACTCCTCTTCGCCGCTCTTATCGATGTCGTTCCAGTAGTAGACAACGCGGTTCTCACCCCAGCCGACTTCGGGCTCGTCGTTCTGTGTGATGAAACTCCAGCCGTCGTTTTCGAACAGCGACCTGCGGCGGCTGTAGGTTATTTTTCGCCCGTTTCGCTCCGGGACCAGCTCGCCATCTCGAAGATCGATGTTGAAGCTAAATTTGCTTCCCGGGGTGAGTGCGCCCTTTCCGAACTCCGTATCGGCGGGGAGCGTTCCGACCCAGGGGTTCTCCTCGACCTCGAGGTCCGGCAGTTCGCGACGGATCGATTCGGCGAGGTCGTGTGCGAGGTCGAAACGCAGTGCGTCGATGATGAACAGCGCGACTCGCTGGCCACTCTGGAGGAACTCCTGTTCGGTGGCGAAAAACTGGTGGGCGTGGTTCTCACCGACGAACGGCGAGCCCGCTTCGATCTGGTCGACCACGAGATCGCCGAGGTCTGTGAGATACTCGAGGTAGCCCGTCTCCACCAGCGATGACCGGATGCCCTCGAGTGTTGCCGTTGCGGGGTGTTCCTCGGGGAGGTCGTGTTCAGGAGCTCCCGAGACGGAGAGATTGTAGACGGCGTGGTCGATCTGCCAGGTTCCCGACTCTACGTCGCCGTAGAGGGAGACGACGTCGTCGGTGTCACCCCGGTCTTCCCACGTCTCGAGTTCGTTCGCGAGTCTGGCGACGTCGATCGCCTGGTTCCAGACTTTCGTCCACGGCACATCCCCGTAGGTTCGCTCGAGGCGGTTGCTTCGGAGTCTCGCCTGTGAGACACACGTCTCGTACTCCCCGGCGTGGTAGGTCTGGAGCCACGCGTCCCAGAGTTCGGTCTCGAGTGAGCCATCAACGGGACAGTCCGCGAGCTCCCACGGATCGTCGTAGGTTCGGATCACGTCGTGCCAGAACGGACGGTCGGGATCGAGATAGACCGCTGCGAGTTCCGCTGGCCGGTCGGTCTTGCTGAGCGCCGACTGGAGATTCGGCCGGGAGATGCCAAGACCTGAACTGGGCTCTGGCTGGTACGCTGTGGGAAGGAGGTCGATCTCGAGGCCCTCCTCGACGAGCCACTCGGCGACCGCCCACTGTCGGGTGCGTTCGGCGAGCGTCTCCGGGTCGGTGATGCCCTCGACGGCGGCGACGCCGTCTTCGACCAGCAGATCGCGGATCTTCCGGAGGTCGGCTTCCCCACCATCGTCGTCTGGATCGGGGAGGTTCGAAACGCTGTGTCCGAGGACGAACTCGATGGCATCGTCGTGGCCGTCGAGGACGATCTTCGTCTGGAGCCCTCGAAGCGACGGCAGCCCGCCCCCGTCGTCGAGTTCCGCAAAGAGCGTCCGGGCGATGTCCTCGCGATCGTCCCCTTCGGCGGCTTCGTAGGCGGTTCGGATCGAGGTCGCCTGGAGGCGTTCGTCCTCGAAACAGTGGGTCGCGAGTTTGCCGATGTGGTACTCGAGGACGCCCCCTGTGTGTTTGACGTCTCGGAACCAGTCGACGTCCTCGTCGGGTGCCTGGGGGACGTACCAGACGGTTCGCCCCTCTGGGGCCTCCCCACGGAGCTCGAGGGGAGTCGTCTCCGCAGCCCGGAAGGCACACTCGAGGTCGGCGCTCGCACGCTCGACGATCTCGCGGAGGTGGCCGCCCTCGTCCCACCAGAGGATGGTGGGATCGTCGTCGTATGCCTCGTCGATGGCGTTCCGGATGGCATCGCGGGCACATTCGGGGAGGGTTTTGGTGGCGACCATGGTTAGAGCACGTCTTTTTCGACCGTCTTGGGGACGATTTCAGCGTCAGCAAGCGGTGTGATATTAATCACGACGCCGTGTTTGTGGTTCGGCCGGTAGCCGGCGGTCGTAATCTCCGAGAGTGCACGGTCGGCCCAGTCAGACGAGAGGTCTGCCGAGACAGCGTCGCACGCGTCGGAAATTTCCCCTGCACGTTCTTTATACTCCTCGAGGCCGCTCGCCAACTCCGAGAGCAAGTGTTGCTTGCGGGAGGCCCCGCCGTCGCCGAGTTGTGCCTGTTCTGGCTCTTCGAACTTGTCGTAGTAGTAGGTCGTAAACAGGATGCCGTTACTCGCATAGTGGGTGGACCCGACGAGATCGTCGTAATACTCGAAGAGGTCGTAGAGATGTGCCTCGACGGGTTCAGAGCCATCCTCAGCGTATGCCTCAAAGGCCGATTCGAGGTCCTCGAGTGCGTCCAGCCACTCCTCGCGGTTTTCCTGTACCGTGTCGTAGAACGAAGGACTAAACAGGTCTTCCATGTCGACGTTCTCGAGGTCAGCCAGTTCTTCGAGGGCCTCGAGTCGTCGTGCGGTTTCCTCGCGGAACTGTGCGACCTTCCCGGCAGCCTCGCGGGCGATCTCGCGGTTTTCTTCGGGCCATTCCCGAGGTTCGGGCTGTGCTAAATCGCTGAGTCGATCCTCGAGGACGGCGATCTGCTCGAGGGCACTCTCACATCGGCTGTACTCCTCTGCCGCGTCAGCTTTCTCAGAAGCGGAGAGCGATTCGTCGCTTCGGCGGCGGTTAGCCGCGCTGCGTCGTTCCCGTAGGAGGGCTTTCCGGGGCTCGAGGTAGCGGTTCTGGAGTTTGTCAAAGACGCTGGCGTCGAGCTGGTGGTAATCGATCAGACAGGCGAAGCCCTCCCCGTCGGGGTCGGAGACCAGGCGTTCGGTGGTGAGCCGCCAGAGGATCGGTGTTCGGTCGAATTTCGAGACGTGGTACTCGAAGAGATCGTCCTCGAGCCACACCCGGAGGTTGGGATAGGCTTCTTCGTCAGCCGTCCGACTACCGAGCACTTGATCGACCTCGGCCAGTCGGTCGGTGGCGTACTCGCCGAAGACTCGCTCGAACTCGTCCTCGATGCGCTCGAGGAGGTCGGACTCGCGCTCTACATTCGAAATTGGGACGATACCATCATCGTCTTCTTTCACAGATTTTATAACTAAATGGTGTAAAAGATCTTCAATTAACTTTCTCAATTCATTATCATTCACTTCTTCTGAAGACTTGCTCCTAGGATTTTCGTTAGTTCGAATAGTAATTTCGGTGAGTATATCCTCTCTGAGGTCTTCTGTAAGACCAAAAAAGTCTATAATCTCATTATTTATGTCAAGTGATGCCTGATGCAACCTTTCCTCAAGTTCTTTTAGATGTTCAATTGCGTACTCTCCTAATTTCTCGATCGAGGTGGTTTTAGGCAGAATTTCTGGAGTGGAAGGTGTCTCAATTCTCTCACAAAGTTCTCTATGAACATGCTGTTTATGCCAGCCAAAGGAATCAGACACTCCAATAGTCGCGAGAATCACCGGGCCATCATAATATAGTGATGATATTTCGTATTGACGCCTTCCTATTAGGTTCCCAACTGCTTCTTTTGTTAGATTATTAGTCTGGGTTTTTGTCTCTATCTCTTTGGGATATGGTATTTTTGACACCTGGCTCACTTCCCAGTTTCGGTCAGGGGTTTGCCCTATCATGAGGTAAGTGAATAGGTTACTATTTGAATAACCGAGAATGGACCAAGTATCTACGTCTGGCGCAAATACTTTTCCAGTATGGTCGAATAACGAGCCTGGGTTAAGATAACCAAATCGGCGTCCCCCTTCCTTAATATATGTGTATGTTATTAATTCTCTGAAATAATATTCTTCATTTCTTGGGTATGATCCTTTATACCTTTTCACTTCTTTACCCTGATTTCCCCAAAAAACTTTCCTGTCAACTCGCGGTAAAAGCCAAGCATCTTTCCCACCTTTAGCATAGGGAACAAACCCATCGTCAGTAGTTTCCCAGAACCGTCTCGTGAATCGAGCATTATCTCCAGAGGTAAGACCCGCTTTAACTGACCCTGCACTATTCGTGTCTACACCTGCGTTATCTGCGTCAAATATCACTTCCGAATCAAATAAAGACCGGATTTCTTTAGGGATCCAATAAGAGAGCGGCGAGCCTGGGATCAAAGAAAACTCTCTTAAATAACGGTTATATAGACGTTTAACTTGCCGATCAGAATCTCTAAATGCCGTTTCGAGAAATGCCTTTTCTTTAGAGTTTTTCTCTATATCATGTAGTCGGAAAAATACTGCCCTTGAATCTTTGTCAGCTTTTGTTCCTGCTCTCACTACTGTTCCTGCGGTTCTCACTGTCGCATTATCCAACACATCGTTTCCATATTCAGCTAAGAAATCGAAAGAGCCAATTTCACCGATGAAATCTTCTCGGAAATCTTCAAGACTTTTCTTAAACATGAATGTCCGGGGAACGATCATCCCAATACGACCATTCTCTTTAATTACTGAGTTGCATACTTCGAAAAAGTTGATGTAGAATTCTGCAGTATATCTGTAATTATCCTCGAGATAGTGTCTGACGTCGGATGGAATTCGGCTTTGAGATCCGTACGGCGGATTCATCAATGCTACGTCGTAATCCTGGGTCAACACCACCAGCAGATTGAGGAAACTCCGGAGGTTCTGCTCGCCGAAGGAGTCCGACGCTCGCTCGTCGACGGCCTCGCGCAGCGCCTTGAGGAAGGCGTTCAGCGTCTTCGGACCGTCGTCGGTATAGTCCAGCAGGTCAGTCTGGTCCTCGAGGAACTCCTCGGAGAGTGTCCCCTGAACGTCCAGTAGGCTACCGAGGGCTTCGGTGGTCTGGAACTCCTCGATGATCTCCTCGAGGGCGGCGCGGACGTCGGTTCCCTCGCCGGTGATCTCGTTGAGCACCTCGACAGCCTCCTCGACTTCGGCGACTCGAGCGTCGGCACAGACGATCCCGACGTTCGGCATCTCGAAGTCACCGTCTTCCTCCTCAGCTCGCGTTCGGGCTTTGAGATAGAGGTTGAACGCGGAGAGTTGGCACGAACGAAGGTCGATGTCGACCCCGTAGAGGTTGTGCTCAAGGATCTTCGCAGGGATCTCGTGGCGCTCGAGGTCTGGCCGTTCGGCCCACCAGATTCGCTCGAGGATGTCGAAGGCATAGAGCAAGAAGTGTCCACTTCCACAAGCAGGATCGATGACACGGAGTTCCGACGGATCGCTGAACGACGGTGCATCTTGGTCGCCCTCGTCGGGAATCAGATAGGTACACAGCGACGGGATATCCGGTGAGTCTTCAGGCGTGACGAGGCGTTCCTTTCGCTCCTCGATCGAGAGGGCGTCCGGCTCTGGAACTGTTGCTTCCTTGCCCGTCGACTCGAGATAGAGCTTCCCCAGGCTGTTATCCGCGAGCATTCGCACGACCCAGTGGGGCGTGTAGAACTGATTGGCCGGACCGACGTCGTCGGGCTCGAGTGTGTTCTTCGCGTCGAGATCCTCGACAACGGGGCGGTTGTAGTACTCATAAACCCACCCCAGGACTTCGTCAGCCCGCCAGACCTCATCCGGGACCGTATCGAGCAACGAACAGACGTCCTCGAACGTGTCGTCATCGGGATCGACCAAGCTGTAGGCCGTCGACCGATCGAACAGGATCTCGATCTCCTCGGCTAACTCATCACACGCCTCGTGATAGGCTTCGAGGATCGCCTCGTCCTCGAGTAAGAACTCCTCGTAGACGAGCGTCTCCGCGGCAGGCGTGAGTCCGTTGTCCTTGAACACGGTGACCTCCTCCTCGAGAAAGCCCCGCACCTCCATACAGCGCAACGCGGCCAGCCGATTGACGATCGTGTAGCCGACACCGGTGACGTACTGCTCGAAGGCCTCCGCCCAGGCCGTGTCGTCGACGGCCTCGAGTTCGATCGCCTCGACGAGCTTTCGGTCCTCGGCTCCGAGCTCGTCTGTGTTTTCCGGCTCGTCCTCGAGATCCCGCTGGGTCAGCTGAAAGCGGACGTTGTCCTCGACGCGCTCGCGCATATCCGCGACGACGTCCTCGAGGTGTTCACGCTCTGCTTTGTCCAACTGCGCCTTCCGCTGGGAAAGAGAATCGCCTGCCATAGGAGATGTGTGTCTACTATGCTCGAGTCACACGACTGTCTTTAATGTTGCTCAACAGGTATTCACGTCAACTCACGTCCCGATTCAACGCTTTCTGTAGCACTACGAGCACAGGGGACACCACTCTTTCAAGTGATCAGCTTTGGCACCTACATTAAGATAGCCCGTCTGCGCTGAAACCAAGGAATTTCGATATTGAATACAGCCGAAGAAATTACCTCGCAGACGAGAAGGCTCCTAACAGCGAGTCTGTCGCCTCAACGGACTCGCGGGTTAGCAGGCGAAACAAGCCGCTGTTCATCGGCAGTGCAGACACCGTCACTGCGAATATAGGTGTAAGATCTTCGTCTTCGTCCAGTGGGACGCCGTACAGGCGAAACTCGTCGCCCGATGCCAGCATCCCAACTTCACAGCCGAACGCCCGCGCGTAGCGTTCGAGTTGTCCCTTGCACTCACGTAGGTCTGTTGCTGGTGACTTTGCCTCTACGGGTATCCGCGGCTCGTCTGAAGAATCGACGAGCATGTAGTCGACCTGGCCACTCATCCCTGGTTCCGAATACTCAAGGCGCAGTTGCCGGCTGTAGACGTTCCAGCCGAGAAGGTGCAGTAACGGTGTGATGATTTTCGCTTGCGCTTCCTCCTCTACGAGTGGCTGTTGGTAGGCCAGTATCTCCGAACTGCGGTTAGCGAATTCCGACAACGCCTTCGTGAGTTCGTCGTCAGACGGGGGCTCCAGCCCGAGATACGGGTCTAACGCCGGCGTTGGAACCGGCGATTCCTCACCCGGTGCCAGCGAGTTCGCCAGCACCGTGATTCGGGGGCGGCGACCGTCCATTTTAGTGTTGTGAACGATGCCCGAAACTGCGACCTCGCTCAGCGGGAGGTCCTCCACCGCGTCGATGAGTTCGTGGCGAAATTCAATGATTACCTCACCATTCCGTGGCTCGGTTGTCGTTGGAATAACCGTCGCGAACAATGATTCGACGCGCTTGGACTCGGGGCTGTTAACGACGAACGGTCGCTCGGTCCCACACCCGTCGCAGCGAACCGGTTCCTTGAGGCCTCTTCCCACCTGCTGACGATTAACTCGATTACCGCAATACTCGCAATCAAATGCAGCGGTGGCCAGCCGTGCTTGTACCTCGCCGACTGTCTCGATAGTAGCCTCAAAACTAACCAGCTTCCCCACCTCGTCAAACAGGTTTTCTGACTCAGTTTGCTCGGGAATGTTGGTAAAGCGGACGAATGGTGCCTCATTCCGGTCGGGATTGTCTGGATCAAACGCCAGTTGGCCGTGCGGCGGCTTCGCAGGGTATGTCGCCAGCGCATGTTCAGCTATCTCGAAGAACTCGTCGGGTTCCTCCAGCACCGCCCATCCCCACTCATCGTTGTGTTCGTTGAGGTCTGCCCAGTCAATGTACATCGACCGCTGATTAGGGAACTCTGCGGCCAGATCAACAACATCGACGTGGTAATACTCCATCAGGAACTCATGGAACCCTTCCACTGAAACCGCCGTCATTGGTCTGAGTAGCTATACAAGAGTGAGTGATATACGGCTATCGAATTCTAATGAATTTTGTCAGATAGTGCTGGCAAGACGGACAAAACAGCGTGACCTCCACCAGTC
>PUNP01000606.1 GCA_003551785.1 Candidatus Brocadiaceae bacterium
GGCTGCCATTTTCTTCAAGTCTTCCCCCAATCTATACCTCCAGGCTTCCCCCAGTTCGAACCATGCCTCCGAAGAATCCGGATCGATCCGTACCGCACGTCTATAAGCCCTTATGGCTGCCGGGTATCGGCTCGTAAACAGGAGAGTTTTTCCGCGTTTTCTCCATTTTTCACTATCAACCTTAATTTCATCCTGATTTCGAACCAATTTAAAGGCGAAAATTGAAATCAGCATAAATATTATCAACGGTGCATCAACGGCAATCCGCAAAGACCAAAGACCTGTTGTCGTGATAACTTGAGAGATAATAATAAAGAGCGCTGCTGCCCCGAATGCCTGTGCCCATTTTTCTTTAACCGCTTTATAGCATAGCCAGGCTATATAAGCGGAAGACAGGGAGGCAATAACACTAAAGAGTACAAAAAACTGAAGCTCAAGTATATTGGCCAAAAAACCGCCTGACAAGGAGAAAATCGCTATTGTGGCAAATATATTTTTTTGTTTGTTCAATTTTTAGTAGGAAATCAGAAAGCCTGCAAAAAAAGATCCTTTGGCGTTTTTTAATCCTCTGTATCTTTTGTCAATTTTTTCTCAACAGACCCCAGGATATCATGGATACTTATGAGCAAAAACCACGTTTCACAGCAAACCCGCCAGAGCAGGTTTCCGAGTGTGAGCAATCCAAATCCCAAAAGGGTATCGAACCCGCCCTGAAAAACCATGGCTATTCCGAATATGGTTACCACAATAGCGCCGATTATGTACACATATTTAAAAAGAGCGGTTCCGAGCATGTACCTGAAATTAACAAAATCACTGCTGAACAGTTTTTTGAACATATTAGTCATTGCCTTTCTCCTTCACTAATGTCGGGTTATATGATATTGTCATTATGCTTCTTTTAGATTTTGCATCAATGCTAAGATTTAAGTTTTATTTTTATGAACTAAGTATTATGTAAGCGATTTGGCCTATGGATTTTGAAAACACTGTTCTGGACTTAGATCCCTGAACTTTTTGATATCTTTTGTTAAATTATCTGCTTCCTCAAGAGCTACTTCCTTACCTTCTCGATTATTTTCTACTGCTTTTATTATTCTCTGAATAGTTTCGTGAATATCTATATATAACCTGATTCTCTCTTTTATTTTATCGCTTCCCTTCTCTTGCCTATATGCTCTCTGCTCCTTTAATTCTATTTTTTCTTCCCACATATTTCTTGAATCTTTCAGGTCGATATAAGTCCATCCCGACAATGATTCATCTTCTACCGCTTGACCTAATGGATTCATCAGTGAACCATCCAATTCACTCATTCGCTCGCACATTGCTTTGGCTATGTCAGCGATAAAAATAGAAAAATCTTCATCGGACATATCTCTTATCTCGTCAAATTCCTTCGGAATATACGCAGGGCGTTCAAAACCACCGTCAAACAATAAATCAACAATTTCACGTCTCTCTTGGGAAGATATCATAAGCAAATCATCCGTTTCTGTTTCGGTTGCTTCTTCCTCGCTTGTTGACAATACGTTGAATATTCTGGAGGGCATTTTGGTAATAGTACAACACCCTATAAGTATAGCGGCGGCAAGTATGCCCATTAAGGCAAAGACAAATCTTTTTTGTTTCCCCCCTTCAGGAGAAGAAATATGCAAATCAATTGACCTGCCTGGTGGATCTGAAAAACATGTCGGCTCCTTTGTAAGTGAATTTATATGCTCATCATCCCAATTATCAATACCAACAAAAAAATCGCTTTGTGCACTTCCCCCCGGAAGTTTACTTAATGAAGGAAAGGAATATGAGTCACTATCAGGCTTCGGAGGGGGTAACTTTTCAAGAAGGGCCCCCAATGACCAGTTACGAAATGCTCTAACAGGAGTTATTACAGCTACGATCCCAAGTGTATATGGACGACCGGCATAAATACCAACATCAAAAACACGGGCTGCCAATAAACGGTTTTGATCCCGATCTATCGGCACCAAAACAACAAGAGTCTGCATGCTTCCGTCAAAGATGTCCGAAGCTTTTCTTGCAATCTGGTCAACCAGATTTTTTGCTTTGTTACCCGGTTTCCCAGACTCTACGGTAACTCCATAATCGTTTCTACTATTAGTGAAAACCAGGTAAGATATGTTAGCATCAGAAAAGTTCATTTTCAAACTCCCTAATTTGTTTAATATGCGCATATAGTTCTTTAATATCTCCCCAGGCTATTATGAATGTATATCTTTCGTCTCTCTTTGGTATAGCAAAATCATGCTGATTTATTGCCTCTTCAAGAGATATTTTTTCCTCATAATGTTTATTTCCACGAAAGATACGCATAAGTCTTTTTTGTGATACTCGGAATTCCATTTTTGCATCTTTTGCAAATACATTAACCGGAAATTCTTTTGCCACTTCTGTATCCCCTTCTTGCCAATCTTCTTCCCTTAACACAGTATCCCCATCAACTCTGATACTCCATCTGTATTCATTGCCGTTTTGGCGCTCTGTCCGCACAACCGTAGCCATTAAACCGCCTTCATTTTCTTTTTTTTCCTGTATCGCACTGTAAACTCTACCAACAAGAGTGATATATTTTTCAAATTTCCTATACAATTTAGACTCAATGTTTCGCCTGTCCATTTCCCGTTTTGCCCTTTCCTGAGCCCGTAAAACCCGTTCAATATCCGAAGGCGTGTCGATTCTTGTTGTGTAGAGATCTCGGGCAGATTCACCCAACAAAACTTCAATCAGAATAACTTTCGCATCTTGTACTTTTTCCTCATATAAGGGGGCGAGATGGTCTCTATATCCATTTATCAATTTTTGGAATCTTTCTTCATTACGATCGTTTGCGGCATTCAGGAGTCTGTCAATTTTTCCCTTTGTTGCCTCATCTATTATTCGCCGGAGACGATTCTCATAATCTTTAGCTTCAGCAGTGCCGGAATAATAATTTATAAACTGCCTCACGCTGTCCCTGATTTCTGTAGTTCTCTTAGGAGATAGTTCCCGAGAAGGCTCAGGTACATCCTGTTCCAAATGCTCAACTGCCCTTGAGATCACCCGCCGCGGAAGTGTTCTACGTGCAAGTGGATGCGTAAGCAACAACCAGAAAGAATTGCTATAATCCAGAGCCGCACCATAATGTCCTCTAAGCTCTTCATAATTCGCCGTTTCTACGTCCCGCTTCAAACGGTTAAGAGCATTTCTGTTTGCGTTCCATCCCAAGCAATAACCAAGCGCCGCAAAAACGATCAATACGACTGAAGCTACTTTTATCCAAAAACGTCTACGTCTTTTATGAACTTCTTTCGCCCATGCAATTGGTTTGAAGAGATTTATTGGTTTTAGTTGGGGGGGCGGAGGTGCCTCAGGTAAAACTTTTTCGCCTGTGCAAGATATGCCAAAAAAAGCATGTCTATCCGGGGCATGATTTCGCAGATGGAGATAAGTCTGATGCAGATACTTCTTGGCAAATTCCTCTGGGGCTTCCAATATCTCAGGATGCAAATCACATTTCGTAAATACTACGGCTACAGGACGATGATACAATTTAAAAAGCTTTGACTTCCGGCGTAGAATTTCGAGTGCAGGGAGTATGCCCGACACAATCCCTTCGCGTGTTTTTTGAGCATCTTTATCCTGATGGTCGTCGAATGTTTTTTTTATATGACAGGGATCGACTAAAAATATATAGGCATTACAACCATCGAACAGGTCAAAGACGAACTTTTCA
>PUNP01000585.1 GCA_003551785.1 Candidatus Brocadiaceae bacterium
ACCAGATAAGGTTCCACCCCCATGTCCAGAAGACGTGTGATAGAGGTTGCTGAATCGTTGGTGTGGAGAGTGCTGAAGACCATATGGCCGGTCAAAGCAGCTCTAATTGCCATCTCGGCGGTTTCAGGATCACGCACCTCGCCGACCATTATAACGTCGGGATCATGACGTAAAAGGTGTCGTAAGCAATTTGCAAAGTTAAGGTTGATGCGGGGTCGTATCTGCATCTGCCCTATCCCGGTCAGCTCATATTCTATAGGGTCCTCGACCGTTAAAATATTACGTTCTTCCGTATTAAGTTCTCGCAGCGAGCTGTAAAGTGTCGTGGTTTTACCACTCCCCGTAGGGCCTGTAACAAGAATAATCCCGTGCGGGCTGCGCACTAAAGAGCGGAACCGTGAAGCGACTGTATCAGAGAATCCCAGTTGGCTTAAATCAAGCTTTGCCGTGCTTTTATCCAGCAAACGCAGCACAACTCTTTCGCCTCGGGAAGTGGGGATGATGGATAAGCGGATATCTATTTCATCGTCACCGATTTTAATCTTACATCGCCCGTCTTGCGGCAATCTTTTTTCGGCAATATCGAGGTTAGCCATCACCTTGAGGCGACTGACTAAAGCAGCCGCATGCTGCATAGGTAACCTTTGAATTTCATGCAAGACGCCGTCGATTCTGAACCGGACCCGCACATCTTCCTCGAAATATTCAAGGTGGATGTCACTAGCCCGACTTCTTGCCGCCTGAAAAAAAATGGAATTCACCATTTTGATGACAGGAGCAGTCGCTGATAAGTTAAGCAAGTCCTCAGCCTGCTCACCGCCCGCCAGACCGACACGCAATTCGCCCGCCTCCTGCCCCTCTCCGCCCTCTTTTTCATCATCGGCGGCGTGCTGATAGAAATAACGACTGATCGCTTCCTCAATCGCTTCCGGGGTGCATAAAGCACGTGTACAATCGGAACCGAGGATATTGGACAAAGAATCGAACGATTCTACGTCGAGGGGATCTGAAGTGACAACCAAAACACTCCCATTCTCGTTAAATATCGGCAGGATACACCTTTTTTTGAGAAACTGCAACGGCACATCTTTAACCAGACTTTTGTCCAGTCGGTCGGGATTAATCTCTTTGAGGAAGGGTATATTCCATTGAACAGAGAGAGCTTTCATCACATCATCTTCATCTACAAGCCCCTCCTGCACAAGGATGCGTCCTATCCGATAGCCAGCCCGAGACAGCTTTTGCAACTCAAGCGCTTCTGAAAGGTCTTGATCAGACAGGCTGGTGTTTTCCTTGAGTATTTCCCCGATCAGTTTGTCAGTCATGATTTCACCGATTACTTAATACAACCTCTTCGTCGACACTCCAAAGATAAAGAGGGTAAGGTTTCACAGAATAATTGTTGTCAAAAAGAAGGTCTCCAAACATATTCTGAAAGTTGAAGCCTTCGGCACTTATCAGGGAAGCGAGCAGGGCACCAAAGGAAACATCTCGTCTATATTGAACTATAACCGGTTGTGTTATTCCGGTTAATTCTTTAGCCGCCTCTACAACGTCCCTTTCATAACCTATAGAATCGACGAACCCCAATTCCAGCGCCTGGGGAGCGGTGAAAATACGCCCGTCAGCAACTTCTGCCACCTCGTCAAAATCCTTTTGACGCCCATTAGCAACCGTATCCACGAAACGTTCGTGCATAGCATAAACGATTTCTCTAAGCAATTCACGATGTTTCTCTTTTTCTTCATCGGAACGTTCGACCAGGGGCGAACCAATATCTTTGAATTCCCCGCTTTTAATCGATTCTTCCTTAACTCCAATCTTATTCATCAATTCGGATGCGTCATATAACGGCATCATTACTCCTATACTGCCGACCAGCGAGGTAGGATGGGCAACTATTTTATCAACACCGCAAATACCGTAATAAGCTCCGGAGGCGGCTAAATTTAAAATAGAGGCCACGACGGGTTTATCAGGGTATTCCCGGCGCAGTTCGGCAATTTTTTCATTGAGTATATCGGCCCCGGTAACGCCCCCCCCGGGGCTGTCGACATGTAAAATGACGGCCTTAACATTCTCATCAGCGAAAGCTCTTTCCAATTTAGCTGAAATGACAGCAACAGGAGAAATTTGCGGAGTGGGTGTTGAGCTGCCGAAAATAAGCCCTTCCACGTTGATCACGGCTAATTTGGGGCCCTTAACGGGACCAGAGAGGTGTAATTCCCTAAGTGCTATCGGTGCTCTTCTTTGTGGTGGGGATGCCATCTCCATAGCGATGCCGACAAAGAGAAATCCTATGACGGCTATGAACGCCAGGATACATATAAGGAAACCTGCGGCGACGGCCATAAAGCACCCTCGCATAACTTTAGGCAAAGATTTTTTCGAATTACCGGCATGTTCCGGATTTTCACTTTGTTCATTCATAACTTAGTATCGATAACTGAAAATTATCGTAATGTCTGGTCATATAAACGGGAAGGGCGGGCAATACCCAAAACCCAATCGATGTCATCCGACATATGTGAGAGGTCGGTTTCAATCGCATGCTGCCTGCGCCGCTGACGCCTTTGGGACTGATATTGCATCGCTTCACAACCCAGGAAAATGCCGATTAACGATAAACTAAGAGATAGGAACAGAATTTTCTTCATCTTTCTCATTATTAACCCCGGTATAAAGATTAATTATCCTCAACAACTCAACTGAAAAATACAAATCTGTCTATATGCCTACTGTATTATAATATTGTAATAACATCAATATCGCAACAGAACAATTTATTCACTTTCCCCATTTTGGCTCTGTTCGGCAGCATCCTCATCTACTACTGTATCTAAAACATTACCCCTTATCGCAGCGGCCTTTTCATCCAACCCGGCTTTTTGATAGGCTAAAGCGGCCATTGAGGGTCGGCCTTGCTCCAGCGCTTTCTGGGCTAAGCTTTCCAAAACTTCGACGGGATTTTTTTCACCGAGCACGACTTTTGCACGGAGAAAAACGGGGATATTGCAATCTTCTCGGGCGGCATCCATGATTTCACGTATCTGCGTTTCAGCCTGGGTTCTGGCATAGAATTCCAAAGCATCGTCATAACGCTCGGAGTCCTTAAAAAAATCACCGGTTCGGCGTTTGAGCTCAGGATCTACCTTCTCACCAAACATTATTTTTCTCTTTTTTTTAAAAGGCGGTAATTCTTTTATTTTTCTCATAGAGAAAGGCAAATAAATCTAATATAATTGTAAATTCAATGTTTTATCTACAACCCGACACTGCACATGCAACGTAAAGCAATATTTAGTTAGGTCTTAATTCGATTTCTCACTTAATATTCAATTCTATTTTATCGTATTCGTGAACTGTTCGCAAATGTATGAGAGAAAATAACAGGATGCTTAGGGGTAGATGTGCCCCCTATTGGCACCCAAGCGGCAATCACTTTGTTTTTGCTGTGGGTTCTGTCTAAATTGCCATTGCCGTTGTCGTTCGCCGTTGTGTGGTCCTGATTAAAAGTTGACACTTAGTACTCCTTAGTAACTGTACCAAAAATTCTCCGTGGACGCGCGCACAGTGCGCGGGCGCGCTAGTGCTTAGTTGCATAACTAAGGCCAATCTTTGGCTATTTCGTTTTTTTACCGCAGAGACCGCAGAGGACAGCTTCTATTATGCGCTTAGATTCCGTACATCATCATAAATATCAAAAATCAAAGGCTGGTAGCGT
>PUNP01000451.1 GCA_003551785.1 Candidatus Brocadiaceae bacterium
AGGGGATTTCATGGGAATTATGAACTCAATGCCAGGTTGCCTGACGGGCGGGAAGTGTCGACAGATTTCGAGTTAAATGCGGAAACTCCCGACAGAATGGAGATTAGATTGCCGTTGCGCTGATACAGAACAATTTCCCGGACATTTTATAAACCAACGACAACATTTAATATAACGGATTGAAAATCAATGTGTTAAGCGTCATTTTCGAGGCTTTTAAATTTTACAGTGTGTACTATCGGGTTCTCAAACGGCGGTTTACCCTTTCGGGCGCGTCTTCAGCGGCGCATCTGCGGCAAAAGTCTGCACTTGCAGTATACGAATACAGCCGCGCTTGACATTTGCCACAGATGCACCACTGAAAACGCGTGAAATGTTCGGGATAAGCGGTTTAAGCTGTTGAGCAACGACATTTACGCATGAAATGTTCAGGCTATGGAGGGCTTTTATCGAAGTGCTCAATCGCGGGCTTGGATTTGTGCTTCACGGTAAAGGTCCTGCAGAACTGCATCGTCCATAAACGGTTCAAATTCGGTTAGCTCGAAAAGGCGTTCTGCCAGTCGCGCATCGCCCAGAACCACGTCATCCATCCAGTCGCGGAGTGCTTCTATGTCACCTCTGCGCAGCAGCAGCCTTGTGAGTTTCCTTGCGGCGCCGGGGTGCCACGGTTGATAAGCCAGGGCGGTTCGGCAGGCAATTTCAGCTTTTTCATGCTCTCCCGCCTCGGCCTGGTTTTCGGCCCTGATGAGCCATTCAGCAGCAGTGGTGGGGTTGTCCACATTGCCGTTTGCTTTTGAACGCTGGGAGGCCAGCACCAATATCGAACTGAGCAGCATCGCGGCCAGCAGTATCAGAGCAGGGGCCAGGCGCAAAGCAAATGGCCGACGTTTATTATCATGATTTGACATAAGCAATGACCTTAGGTAGAAGTTTTTCTAAAATACCCGATAAAGCAAAAAATGCGGCAGTTAAAGCGGTAATGAGTATAGGGATTTGCCACAAATATTCCCCCGTGCCTAAAAACTTATCCGTGCCGGAAGCTGTTAATTTAACACTTTTCTCCCTTTGCGGTTCTGTGATTTCCTGATTCCGGGAAGCTTTGGAAAGTCGTCCTTTCCAGACAAATCCGTAATTTTCTTTAGCTACTTCAGCTATAGTGGCGGGGTTGGTCAAAAGTTCCTGGCGTTTTCGGGTGAGGTAGATGGTTTGATCATTTGTTTTAATGATTTCTGAAAGCATGATTTCCTGCTGCCTGCGTATTTCGGCCAGTCGCGCACGCCGCTCTGCGATGGGGAATGACATGAAAGCGGATGCGGCAAGTGCTATGAACAGCAAAAAATAGGGATGCGTTATCTTACTCATATCATATTGTCATACGACTTTTTTCCAGAGTATTGGTCAAAGTTTCCGTCAGCCGATCACGCTCATCATCCGGGAAATCAAGTATGTTTTGTAAAGCCTGACCGATATGTGGAATATACCTTTCGATGTATTTACGTTTTCTGTTTTCTTCCTTATAGCGATACTGTTTATTCCTGAACACTCTCAATTTACGTCCTATGTCCTGGAGGGCCAGTGTAATTTCCTTTTCCAATTCAGGATAAGACGCGACGGCTTCTTTGCTTTCGCTGGTAAAAGGCACCCAGGGGCTGGCGACGTGTATAAGTATCATCATAGGGCCGACAGGCATAGCGCCTTGCGGCTGATCGATTTTATACAGTTTCCAGTTAATTTTTTGTACTGCCTGGGTCATTACACACGCTCCGCTTTGATAGAGAAGAGGCACTCTGTTAGCGAACCGCATGAGTTTTGCGCTTCGTTCCTGAGGGAGTTTGCCGCCATAAGCTATGCCTGCTTCAATTAAAAAGGGGTTTCCGCGATATACGGAGGGTTTTCGGGTGATGGTTTCATAGAACTCGGCTTCGACATTGCTTTGCAGCCCGGCCAGTATCTGGGTTTCGCCAATAGGAGCTATACAATCCAGCGGGGGGTTCATCAGTTTTGTGTTTTTGATAGCATTCAAGAGGTTTTCCGCTTCCTGTCTTGCAATGCGTTTCGGGCGTGCATTTTCGTATACCCCGGCTTTTTCACAGATTTCTAGGGCGACTCTTTTACTCACACGGCAAAAATCGTTTTGCAGGCAGGATTTAAGTTTGCTCGATTTTGTTTGGTGCAGCATATTAATCAGCATTCCGAGTTCAATACCATGAGGATGCGGTTTAATAGCCTTTGGATCATCAGGTAGGACATCGTATGCCCGTTCGAAATGGGATTCCCGGCCGTCCGGGTCTTTGTAATGCAGAGTAACATGTGGGTTAGCCATAGCTGTTTGACGCAGATATTCATCCGGGCTCCACTTTCCTCTTTGATAATTGCCTTCCAGCTCGATTCTGACTTCCGTTCCGCGTTGGAATTCCCACTCTATCTGCATTTCCTTTGATATTTTCGGTTCATTAACTCGGGTATCAAGAACAACTTCGAGGTATTCGGCGGGGAAGACGGGAGCGGTTTTTGATATTATAATAACCGGTTTTCCGGTAGTGAGTTGTCCGTACATCCCGGCAGCACTGATACCAATTCCCTGCTGGCCGCGATTCATTTTCAACCGGTGGAACTTGCTCCCATAGAGCAATTTTCCGAATATTTTGCCGACCTGCTCTTTAACAATGCCTGGGCCGTTGTCACGAATGATGACGACGAACCGGTCTTCTCTTTTAGGCACTTGCTGAATTTCAACGGTAACTTCCGGCATTATTCCGGCTTCTTCGCAAGCATCGAGGGAATTATCTACTGCTTCTTTAATTGTTGTCAATAAAGCACGCTTGGGATTATCGAATCCGAGAAGGTGTCTGTTTTTACTAAAGAACTCGCTGACACTGATTTCCCGCTGTTGAGCGGCCATATCTTCTGCATTGATAGTCACTCTGGGGTTGCTGGAAGTCTTTTTCGCCATTTTTCCTCCTGATTATGTTTGCTTTTACGCTTTTTCTATAATACAATTTATCCTTTACATAACAGAATACACTAAATCATCCTTTCAATTCAACAGAGAAGCTTTTAACAAGTGTTTATTTTTGCAGTAGTTGTCGTAAGTTGTTTTAATGTAATATAATAGATGGTTAGATTTTGCCTTCCAGTAATTTTGAGTAACGTAATAAAATAGTGATTTAGCAAGAAATTTCACGAATTATATCCGCCCGGGAGGTTAAGCTAAGGTATTCGCTTGAAACCATGGCTGGTTTTGGTGTTTCATATATTAGTTTAAGCACATTATTTGATGAAGTATATTTTTTATGCGGTCAATAGCAATCTCAAATCAGAAAGGCGGAGTCGGCAAGACGACAACGACAGCAAACCTGGGTGCTTGCATTGCAGAAAGCGGGAAGAAGGTGCTGCTGCTTGATATGGACCCGCAAGGGAATCTCTCCGTTCATTTCGGAGTGGAGGTTCAGCGCGGTGAACCGTCTATTTACACTCTTCTGCATGGGGAGCATACCCTTGATGAGGTGATTATCGATACATGTGTAAACGGTCTTTCCGTCATCCCGTCCAATATTGATCTGGCGGGCATTGAAGTGGAGTTGTCAAGGGAGAATAAGGGGCGCGAGTTTCGCCTTCAGCGGACTTTAAAACCTTTGGATGACCGTTTTGATTATTTGGTTATTGATTGTCCTCCTTCCTTAGGCCTTCTCACGATAAACTCAATGTGCGCTGTCGATGA
>PUNP01000658.1 GCA_003551785.1 Candidatus Brocadiaceae bacterium
GAGCCCGGTACCTCATTCAGTTCGGATTTCTGGGACTCACTCTGGAATGAAACCGCGCCGGAAGCGGCGGATGCGTTCAAATACGTTGCTAAAAAAGCCCATAACGCACTTGCCGGAGAGGAGACGGATATAGCGGCGTTCGATGCGGCATTTGATTCCGCAACTCTTGTCGCGCTGCGCAGGGCCGCAGCGGCGACAAAAAGCCCTCTTATAAGTGAATACTGGGATCGGCACGATACGGCCAAAGGTATAGAGTTTTTGTGGAGGGCGAAAATTCTCAACCTCCCCGAAAATGTTCTTAGCATCCTGCTGGAAGAGCGCGTCGAACGTGATATGCTCAAAGACCTGTCGGCTATTGATACGGTTGAATGGCCGGCCGTGCTGAATTCCCATTTGTGGGGATTTGAAACAGTTCCGTCAACCGGTGAAAAGAAGAGCGAAATCCAGCGTTTACGGGATTTTGTCGATTCCGCAGATGAGTGGCTGATGGACTATGCCCGGAGAGCTAAACTTGTAGCTGTCGGGCCGGAAAGAATTTTCGGGGCTGTTATGGGATTGGATAGCGAAGCACATAATATGAGAGTCTCGATCGTTGGACGAGCCAACAAAATTTCTGCTGATTTGTTAAAAAAACATCTTAAGGCCGGTTACGTATAATATAATATTATGACTGAAAATGAAAAAATAGTGGCAATGGGGCCCCGGCAGCAGATGCCGGCGCTGAAAAGCGTTGGAGTGAAGACCCTGGAATATGATGCCGAAGATCATGTTGAAGCCATGGATAAGCTCAATGATCTGGCCGGCAGCGAAGCAGTGAGCGTTATTCTATTGAGCGAATCGCTGGCGGAAGGTATGGGGGCCGAATCAATCGCAACCGTAAGGGAACAGACGGGAACGGTTATCATGGCCATACCATCACATGAAGGTTCGATCGGGCTGACCGCAAAGTGGTTTAAAGAGGCTATGGAACATTCTATTGGGGTTGATCTTATATCAGACTGACAAGCCCGGACCGCACGAAGATAAACATTAATAGCGTTTTTGTAATTTCACGCAGTTTTGTGTCGGCTATGCTTTTTTCTTGTTAGTCCTCAGTGAACCACGATGATTGGTGGTTCCTACCGCCGGGCTTGTCCCGGTGGAGGAGTATTTATGCACTACAATAACAAACTTAAAGGCTGGAGGTCTATTCGTGACAGAGGATAACATGCAAAACACAGAGGTAACGGAAAATTCCACTGAGGATGCTGAGCAGGTCGCAGGCCGTGTCAGCAGGGTATCAGGGCCGCTGGTGGTGGCCCAAAACCTTACGAACGCGAAGATGAACGAAATGGTTCGTGTCGGTGAAGAAAGGCTCTTCGGGGAAATTATTGAGATACGTGGTAATGATTTTTCTATACAGGTCTATGAGGAGACCGAGGGCATAGGCCCCGGCGATCCCGTCGTGCGTACCGGCGCCCCTTTGAGTGTTGAGCTGGGCCCCGGTCTGGTTACCGCAATTTATGATGGTGTACAACGGCCTCTTGATCTTCTCGAGGAGCAGACGGGTCGTTATATTACCCGCGGCGCGGAAGTGTCGGCCCTTGATCGCGAGAAGAAGTGGGATTTTCAGCCGACGAAAGAAGAGGGCGATCAGGTCGTAGCGGGCGATATAATCGGTACCGTGCAGGAGACCGCCGTGGTGGAGCACCGCGTTATGATCCCGCAGGGAGTTAGCGGGACATTGAAAAAAATCGACGCCGTTCAGGCGACCATAACGGATCCGGTGGCGGTTGTTGAAACGGAGAGCGGAGAAGAAAAAGAAATAGTCATGCTCCAGAATCAGCCGGTGCGCACACCGCGAACAGCAGCGAAAAAGCTGCCCCCGAATATCATGCTGGTGACCGGGCAGCGTGTTATAGACATGTTTTATCCGCTGGCCAAAGGCGGCACCGCTTGTGTGCCCGGCCCGTTCGGCAGCGGAAAGACGGTGGTGCAGCATCAGTTGGCAAAATGGGCTGACGCTGATATCATCGTTTATGTTGGCTGCGGTGAACGGGGAAATGAGATGACCGATGTGCTCCTTGAACTCCCCGAATTGGAAGACCCCCGTTCGGGTGAGACCCTTATCAACCGTACGGTTCTGGTGGCGAACACTTCCAACATGCCGGTGGCCGCGCGTGAAGCTTCGGTATTCACCGGCATTACGATGGCGGAATACTTCCGGGACATGGGATATTCTGTCGCCTTAATGGCGGACTCGACCTCAAGGTGGGCGGAGGCGATGCGTGAGATATCCGGAAGGCTTGAAGAGATGCCGGGAGAAGAGGGCTACCCCCCTTATTTAGCGAGCCGTATTGCCAGTTTTTACGAACGCTCGGGGCGTATCATATGTCACGGCCAGGAGGAGAGGGAGGGAAGTTTGAGCTTAATTGGGGCGGTATCCCCCCCCGGCGGTGACCTGTCTGACCCGGTTGTGCAGTCAACACTCAGGGTTGTGCAGGTGTTCTGGAGCCTGGAAGGTGAGTTGGCGGCCGCCCGACACTTTCCCGCTATTTCGTGGCTGCGGAGTTATTCACTGTACCAGCAGAACCTGGACAAATGGTCAAATGAAAACGTCCATGAACAATGGGCGGGGAATCGTGAACGCGCTATGGCATGTTTGCAGAAGGAATCGGAACTCGAAGAATTAGTGCGTTTGGTCGGTATGGAATCGCTTTCCGATGAGGACCGGCTCCTGATGGAAGTCGCACGGATGCTGCGGGAAGACTTCCTTCACCAGAACGCCTTTGATGACGTTGACACCTATACAACTCTGAACAAACAGTTCCGCATCCTCAATTCCATTCTGCACTATGACGCCATGGCAAGGGAGGCCCTGGGAAGTGGGGGCGACTTGGACAAGATTCTTGATATCGAAGCCCTGGAACAGATTGCAGGTGCACGGATGATAAGTGAAGAGGAAATAGACAAATTTGATGAGCTTGACCAGAGTATTGAAGAGCAAATAAAAGAATTACTTTAAGATACACGAAATATATGTTTTTTGCGTAAGTGCAGCAAAAAATCAGGAGAAAAGAAATTGGCTAAAGAATATCTAACAGTCAGAGAACTCGCCGGGCCGCTGATGCTGGTGGAGAATGTTGAAGAAGTGACTTTCGGTGAACTGGTGGAAATTGAATTGTCTGACAAAACCGTTCGGCGCGGGCGTGTGCTTGATATCAACGAGAGGCAAGCGCTTGTGCAGATTTTTGAAGGGACTTCCGGCATAAAAACGGAGCAGACCAAAGTCAAATTTCTTGGCAAAGGGCAGGAAATAGGCGTGTCGAACGATATGCTCGGACGGATTTTTGACGGCGCCGGGAAGCCTATTGATGACGGCCCGGAGATCATACCGGAAAAGCGACTGAATATTAACGGTAACCCGATCAACCCCTATGCCCGGGATTATCCCAATGAGTTTATCCAGACCGGGATATCGACAATTGACGGGCTTAACCCGCTGGTCCGGGGCCAGAAACTGCCCATATTTTCGGGCTCGGGCCTGCCGCATGCACGATTGGCCGCTCAGATTGCCCGCCAATCGGATGTTATCAGCGGCGAAAGCAACTTTGCCGTGGTCTTTGGCGCAATGGGTATAACCTTTGAAGAAGCCGATTTCTTCATCTCCGACTTCCGTGAGACCGGGGCGATGGAACGAACGGTTCTGTTTATCAATCTCGCCGACGACCCGCC
>PUNP01000133.1 GCA_003551785.1 Candidatus Brocadiaceae bacterium
CTTGAGCAATTGATTAAGGGATTACAGCCAGGTACTATAATGCCTGAAATGGCGGATCGTTTGATGCCGGGGCCGCGAATACATAGATTAGCCTTTGTGGCATCTAAAGCTGACAGGATTCATTCCACCGACTACGGTCGCCTTCAAGCCTTACTCAAAAGTATATGTGGACCACATGCGAAAAGGCGTGTTGCCAGAACCGGACTTGATACGGTTTATGAAGTTTGTTCAGCTGTTGATTCGACGGAAGAATCCAAAGAGGGAGATCGGCGTATTTTGCAATTTAAAGGAGAAGACGGCCAGACCGTGAGTATGGAAGTTCCTAAGTTACCGGATGAAATGCCCGATTCAGTCCCAATGGGGAAATACAATTTTCCAGAACCCCAGCCCATGCTGCCTGGTATCAACAGGAAGCCACCAAGTCATGTAGGCTTAGAAAAAATTGTTGATATTATCTTGGGATGAGACATCTCGTTTAGAAATTTTTTTTCCTTTCAGCCGGAGCGACATATGGGGGAAAATAATAACAGTAAAAATGATGTTAAAATTGTCGACGGTCAAAACGAAAAAAAATAAATAAAAAAACGGAGGGATCTAAATCTATGCTAAGTGATGAAAACCAAAAAAATGGGCAGAATGAGTCGGGGAAAAATGTTCAGTATCAAAAAGAATCCATTAAATCTGAAAAAAAAACGGAATCTGACGAAGAGCCTCAAAGTGGCGGTTATCGTGCTTTGGGGCGGGAACCTGTTTTCAAAAAGTCCCATAATTCAAAAGAGCTTTCTAAAAATAATGAGGAGAGTAAGGGGGAGCTGAATGCAATAAAAGACGGAAATCCCGTGGGATACAGATCAATAGATCGTCCCAAAACAGAACATATAGGTGCAGAACCAGTTTCCCCGGAAGATGACAAGTTTGTGAAGAAACATTTAAAAGAACAGGAATCGGATGCAAAAGACGGGCTAAATGACAGTCTGCAAGGGGTTAAATCACCATTTTTATTTCTTTTTCGACCAGGGTTTCTCGCGGTTATTGTTATTATCATAAGCCTTTTAGCTTTTTTCGTAGCCGGGCAAGCTATTCAGCTTCTGGGGGCTATCGCTACTCTTCCTTGGGTTTTCCGGTGGCTGGGATGGTTCGGGGTGTGGACATTGCTACTGGCTTCCGGGGGTGCGTTGGGATATTTGATATTTATGCTTTTAAAGTTTCATACATCGCCGGGGTTTGTTGTTCCAGGGACTGATTTCATTGATCTGAGTAATGTTAAACGCAATCTCAGTCAATGCAAAAAAATGAAAAAGGAAATGGAGCAGTATCTGCAAGACTATCCTCTTGAAAGCGAAAAAGACATGAAAAGGCTCAGAAGGCTGGGAATGACAGAGGATGATGTGCAGCATATTATTAAATCGAAAAATGATGTGCTGCATTTGGAAAAATGTAGCGAACAAGATTGGCTTAAGAGATTTAATTCAGATTTTCTTTCACAACTCGACGGCATTGCATTTAAACGGATAAAAAGGTATAGCCTTGACACTGGTATTAAAACGGCAGCTTTCCCAGTAACTTTTATTGACGCAGCCGTGGTGTTAATGAACAGCTATCTTATGATAGGCGATCTGTACAGGATTTACAGATTGCGTTCGAAACCAGTTTTTACATTAGTAATATTTGGGTGGTCTTTTTTTCATACCCTGGCTGCAAGCAGATTAGGCGAACTGACTGAGGAAGGTGCTGAAACTTTGATTTTATCGATTGAAGCGGAAGTGGAAAGCAGTGTAGTGAATTTTTTCGGAAGCAAAATTGCCCCTAAAGTTACGGAAGGTGCAATAAATGGCATGATTATCAGAGTTCTTGGGAGACAGGCTCAAAGACGCCTTAAACCACTTCATATAACATCGAAATAATTACTTTAAAACGTTAATTTTGTTCGTTATAAAGTGTTTAATTATGGACAAAAACATTCAGGTTTGAATAAATTACGTTTACCTTCGGTTTGAGGCGTAGAATACCGCAAAAATGAACGAGAATAAGTTAGACCGAAATCTTCATAAATCATTTGGGCATATATTTTACTAAGGATAAAGTTACATGGATAAAGCTGCAAAGGCTTCAGAAATCGAAAAGAAAATCCAGGAAGGGTATGAGCGATTTGGGAAAGTGGCCGAAAAATTCGGCTTTGTTTTCACCCGCAGTCGGCTTTCCGCAGGCAGCCTCCCCAATGTCCTGATGCTGGGGAACCATTCGGCCGGGAAATCGACATGGATCAATTATCTACTCAAAGAAGAAAAAGTTCAGGATACCGGCGTCGCGCCCACGGATGACGGATTCACTATCATCGTGTACGGAGAAAAGTCCAGTGATTTGCTCGGCCCGGCCGCGCTTCGCTCGCTGCCGTCGGAGTTCGGGCTGTTGGAGCGTCTGGGGCCTAACTTCCTGCGCCGCTTTAAGGTTAAAAAACGTCCGTGCGAGCTGTTGAAGACCGTGAATCTTATCGACAGCCCGGGCATGATTGATGCGGCCCGCAGTGATGTCGAGCGCGATTATAACTTCCAGGAAGCCGTTCGCCGAATGGCGGAGTTCTCCGACATCATCTTTTTCCTGTTTGATCCGGATAAACCCGGCACAACTTCCGAGGCCCTCCAGACGATCGAGCAGACTCTGACCGGTATGCACTTTAAGCTCCGCTTTCTGATGAATAAAGCCGATACGTATGAGAACATGCATGATTTTACGCGGGCTTACGGCGCTTTATGCTGGAACCTGGCACGGGTGCTGAGCACCAAAGACCTCCCGATCGTTCATACCACCTATGTGCCGGTCAATGGAGAGAACCTGCAAACCACGCTGAATATGACGGATTTCGATCAGACCCGCGAGAACCTTGTTGAAGAGATTAAACATGCCGGTGAGCGAAGAGAGGACAATATCCTGGCCCTGGCGAGACAGGACCTGACACGTCTTGCTCTGCATGTCCGCGTTAGTTTGAGGGTACGCAGGGATTTGCTGAAAAACCGCTTTTTACAATGGACGAAATTTGCGGGCGCTACGTTTGGGGGCGGCGCGCTGGTCATATTGGCAGCTCATTTTTTTGGCGATTATGCTGAATACGTGCCCTGGCTGCTCGGTATTCTGGCGGGGGTGATTATCAGTTACCCAGCCTGGCGTATAGCGGCAGGGTCTTACACACGACGGCGCTCGGAGATCATTTCGTCCGGCCATCTTGACGAGGTTATGAGGCAGATATATGCGCAGGAAATGGTTATTGAGCAGCGTGAGGACATCGAGCAGGGCTGGGACGAAATTCGTGAACAAACACATCATGTCCTGGAGCATCTTGCCGAAGGTATGCCTTTGTTTGCCTTCCGATTAAAAAAGCTTGATGCGTGGCTGAGTGAAGAAAGAAATTGATAGTAAATTGTTTATTAAAAGTGTCCTATACTTTATTTTGGTGAAATGCACGCAATTGGAGAAGAAAAGTTTGGCGAAAGTTTTGAAAGTGTCTTTAGTGGAGAGATATTAAGTAATGACACAAGAATATTGTAATAGTGATAGGGAAGGAAAATTAATTAAAGATTTAACTATAGGTTGGGATTGTTTTGGAAAAATTGCTTACAATAATTAGCCTTGGTACAATTTTTTTGAGCATTGCAACGGTTCATTTGGCTATTTTCCCCAATTCAACGGCTTGGGCAGATAAGGGCGAAGAAAAAGAAA
>PUNP01000993.1 GCA_003551785.1 Candidatus Brocadiaceae bacterium
CCGACTACCGCCAGGGAGCGTATTCCATCCTGACCGGCATCGCAGCTAACAAATCCATGGCCGAAGGTTGCGAGATAGTGATCGATGATCTGGTAAGTGGCATTCCGGATCCCGGTTATCTTCCCAACAATACCCAAGATGAAAAAATCGAGTATGTTGCCGACTCAACCAGAATGAGAGGCGGGAAGCCTGCGGAAGGCAACGTCCCGGTAGATGTGTCGGCTCCCGAATAGTACCTACTCGGGTAATCCTCAGTGAACCCCGTTCAGATTGTGAACTATGTGGCAATGTCAGAAATCGCTATCGGGATCGAGATCGAAAAAATGGTTTTAAGGCATGAAAAACTCGACGGGTATCGTCTTGCTATAGGTTATGTGGCATGGTCCATTCCACTAGTCATCCGAGTTCAGGACCGCCACTGGCAAAGATAAGTTCTGTTTCTCCGGATAAAGGTAAACGACCACGATACATCCTTTTGAAAGTTCGTTGCGCTTCCATACCGATACCTTTCAAATATTTTTGCCACTCAACAGCCGAATCAGGAACATCCATTGCTGCCGGTACACCTGCGTTTTTTTCAGCGAATACACGTAAAAGGGACCTTGCTGTGTCGATGTCTTTGGCAATAAGCGGTCCCGCAAATTCATAGTCGGCCCCATGACGCCCCATCAAAAACCCCTTGACTTCACCTTGATCCTGGATCATCAGGGCATATTCCGGCGCCATTTTCAGTAATCCTTTTATCACCGCCGGCCGCTCAACCCCGAGCGCTCTTGCATCAAATGAGATAACTGATGAGAGATTATTTTTCGTTATGGGATGTACCTCTACGGTCGATAGGGACGAATTGGGCGAGGGGACAAGCTTACCGATAATCCGGGTCAATCCGAACTCTGGTTTGAAACCTATACGGCTATAGACTTTTTCTCCTGAAGGTGTTGCATCTAATTTAACGGTATTCAGATAAGATACGGATTTAAGTGCTTTATTCACCAATTTGGTAGCAATGCCGCGGTGCCGAAATTCGGGGTCTACCAGTACCATAGCAATCCATCCGACCATATTGTGGTAGTTAGTCGTAGTAACAGTACCTACCACTCGGTCATTATATTTTGCAACAAAAGCACCGTCAGGATTTAGTTCATAAAACATCTGCCAGTCAGCTATAAGCTGATTCCATCCGGCAATCGTGCTTAAACGCAATCCGGCTTCCATATCATCCGCATCCATCCTTTCGATTTTTATCTCAACCCCATTGCAATCGACACTTTCAGTTCGGGGAATATTCTCAATCCTATCGGTCATCGATATTTCCTTGTAAAAAAGCTGTTAATTAAAATAAAAATAGAATTTCTCCGCTTCATGACGGCGCTCGGGCTGCTACCCGGCAAACCGCATGGCAAGCGTAGTATAACATCACCACAGAAAAGACACAAAGAAATACAAAAAAAAGTTACGAAAAACAGGTTGACAAAAGACCAAAAATGAGTTATGACAAAGATAACTAACAGAGTATTTCTCACTATATATTTACTTTTACACTGGGAGGTGCATTGTGAGGGACTGCAAGGTTAAAAATATGTGCAGGGTTAATCTGTTCACTCTGATCGAGTTGCTGGTGGTGATCGCGATCATTGCCATACTGGCAGCGATGCTCATGCCGGCGCTGGAGAACGCGAGAAACCGAGCTTTGATATCGGTCTGTGGAAACAATCTCAGACAGACCCAAATGGCGATGGAATATTACGCGAATGATTACGATAACTGGGGATTTGATCGCATATACTGGGCGGGAGCCAATACTCTTCGGAATCCATCCTGGTGGGTGGAGGATTACCTGCCGGGGCGAATTACGGAACGAGGTCAAGATTTTCAGCTTCCGTTTCGGCGCCCAGATGCTTCGACAAGAATTGGCCCGACTGGAGATGACCCACTTCAGGACCGTTACAACCATCTGGGACGTTGGACAGGCGATAACATTTCTTCATCGTATTTTTTCATTTTCGGTACAGGCACACGTCATTGGCCTCATTTCGATGACAGCTCGTCATGGTTTGGTTTTCATACCAATTATGTACACGCCGGAGACGGACAGATTGGGCAGTTGCCCAACAGAAACTGGCTGGGACGGAACTTGCCTGGCGGGGTGGAGGAACCCGGCAGTGGATCCTGGTTTGCTTCGGCGTCAAAACAGCCTGCAATAACAGATATGTACAATCCCGAAGATAGTGTAAGGGATGCCACTGTTGTACATTCCTATGGCGGCAACCGTTTCTATCAAAACCATTACACCATGGACGGCACCAATATTGCTTTCATGGACGGGCATGTTGAATGGAGAGTGCAGGAAGAGGTTCAAAGCCGTCACCGCGAATGGGCCAACCGATACTGGTGGTAAAAGATAAAAAGTATATCACATGGTGCTCTTAGTTATGCAGCATTGCGTGATCGGATAGATTGACGATTCGACCATGTTTTCTTGCTTCTTCCGCGGCAAAAACCGCAAGATGCGTTTCAAGAGTTTCGTCCGGCCCTGACAGAATTTTAGACTGATCCTTATCCTGAACCGCGGAAACAAACGCTTCCATCACACCCCCGTCACCGCCGCCATGGCCGCCGAGAATACTGTCGTCGGTCGATTCAGTATCAATCACCGACTCCTCATCAGTAAGAAAATCGTAAAGCTTGACCTTGGAGCTGTCCCCCCGAATTTGCCCTTTCGTTCCGAAGATACGCGTTTCACGGGAATCGTGGCCAAAGGCGGTCATGACAAAGTTTGCCGTAGAGCCGCCTTCGAACTCCATATTCACCACCTGATTGTCAACCACATCGTTGTCGCAGGAATAAACACATCGACCATAGGGGCCGGATTCCAGAGCTTTGGTTATGGATTCAAGAGTGGGTTCCGGATCAAGCACATTCGCCGGCCAGCCGGTCTTTCCCTGCTTCACCCGATCATCCAGGTAGATTTTGACCGCCGAATACGGACATTGACGTTCGATTTTACATTCAAGGCACCGATCGGCGGCGTCCTGTGGCTTTTCTTCCTTCCGGAAATGCTTCAGGGAGCCAAATGAGGAGAGAGCTGTATATTTCCGACCCATAAGATAGCGCATCCAGTCCAAATCGTGGCAGGATTTTGCAAGCAGCATCGGTGAGGATTCCTTCTCATTGCGCCAGTTGCCCCGTACATAAGAATGCGCCTGGTGCCAATACCCCACGGTTTCGGAGTGCTGGATGCACACTATTTCGCCAATTTTCCCGGCGTCCAGTAACTCTTTTAAGGTCCGTGTATAGCGGGTATAACGCAGCACATGGCATACGCCAAAAATCACATTCGCATCTTTCACCGCCTGAACTATATCCCGGCAGCTTTGCGCATCAGGAGCCATGGGTTTTTCAAGCAGGATGTCATACCCCTTATCAGCAAAAGCTACAGCGGGGTCGCGATGCATTGCATCCTGTGTTGCGATGATCACAGCATCAGCGAATCGGCTTCTTTCCGCCATTTCCTCCCACGTTCGGAACACATTATCGGCAGGTACCGAATGCTTTTGGGCAAGAGTTTCCCGACAATAATCGTCGGGATCAGCCACACCGACTACTTGTGCCTTATCCGGGCACTCTTCAGCAAACCTTGCATATCCTGCACCGCGACTTCCACAACCTGCAATTAACAATTGAGTTGGTTTTTTATTCATGGTTCAAA
>PUNP01000289.1 GCA_003551785.1 Candidatus Brocadiaceae bacterium
AGCAGGTAAGGATCACCGGTCTCCAGCCACGCTGTCGTCATAGCAACTGTTCGAAAGAGCGGCAGAGCAATAGCGCCAAACGGAAAATTATGCATACGCATCGTCTCCGTAGCGTGGTCGAAACCGATATCGGCGATATGATAAGAATCGTTGACGGCGACATCAAAAAAATCCGGATCACCGCTCAGGTAGTAAAACAGCATCTGGCTGTAAGGCGTCTCTCCCTCCCACATCTGGCGTGTGAGCACCGCGCTATCAAAACAGCGCAGCCGTTCAGCCAGTTTTTTCCGAACATTTTCCTGGGCGGCTTCGATGCAGTGATCATACTCGTTGTGCACCGCAAGGGTGTCGTCACCCCACAGTTCCCTGGATCGGGCATACCACCATGAAGGCACGGTGAGGCGTGAAATGACCGGGGCAGCTTCGCCCATCGATGCACAAAAGCGAACCGTACGTGCAACGCCCCTGGGAAAAAGCTTCTCCTCCGCCTTGACAATAAAGTCGTCGGAACGTAAACGATGATGATTGTCACCGGTAATTTCAACTCCGCTGTAAGGCTGATAGATAACCATACCGTCTTCTTCAGCAAGCCGACCGGGATGCTGTGACCCGACCATCGCCGAAGCTTCGTCTAAATTCAAAGAGACGCCCCCCATATCAAAGCGGGTATCGGTACCGTCCCAGAGCCCCGGAAGTTCACCCGAACCAGGAGGAGTCAACCCGATGACCGGGAGGACATCTTCAAGGTCACGGCCGTGGTCGAAGAAGTGGTTGTTGATATGGCGGCATGTCAACTGTATAACCCCGTTGGCAAAGATCAGAACAAAAAGCTCACCGCGCAGCCAGTTATGCGTATGAGCCCCGGGTGATTCTTTCAGCCCTTTGTAGCCGTCCAGGTAATCCTCATCAAACAGTTCAACCGGAATGAATCCTCCTGCACGAAAGGCACGGCAGAGAGGCCCCGACCACAGCTTCTCCAGCCTGACCCATTCCCACCAATGATATTCATTACCATGGATCAGCCCCAGCCGAAACCCGAGTTCGAAACCGTCGTTTTCAAATACAATCTCATTGACTTCATTAAGAAATATACCGACATTTTTTTTCTCTATTATACGGCAGGAGACCTCCGGTCCATTCCAGGTATCGGATGCTCCGGTGTTATGCGTGGTGACCGTCAACTTTTCGGGAACAGGGTTATCGGCCAGTGCAAACATCAACTGCCTGCGAACACGACCTTTCTCACCAACCAGCGAGCCGGGCCACCACCCCACCGGCTGCGTCTGGGTCGGTATATCACCGAGCCCGGCATATGCGGGAGCGTCCGGGGGAACCGGGAGTGAAACGCAGCATATCCTGCTCTCAGGGTCAAGCCGTGGATTTTCCAACGTCAGAGGGATTTCGTTAAAATCATTTTTCATCGTTCTTTACCTAAATAAGGGAATTTACCAGTTCATCCAGTGCACGCGCCGATGCTTACATGATGCCGCTCCAGCAGCGTGATCGAAAAGACAATAATGAGCAAGGCGGCTCATTTCTCTCACTCAGATTCAGCTCATTCAAAATATAGCAAGGTTTCGATCGGAATGCAAACAAAAAGGAAAAAATTCAGCAATTTTTTACTTATTTTTGTCAATCCATGCATATTTTCCGCTCTTCCGCTGTGTTAAAAGATCGTAAGCAGAAAATGCTCACGGCTTTTTGCCACTATATGGAGCAGAAAGCAAACATCACTGTATTCGTATTCTGCAAGTGCAACTTTCTTTTGACAAAGATAGTATGATAAAATAGAATTGAATTGAATTGAGCATGAGAAGACAAGGAGAAATCTTATGAAATACAATAAACTTGGCAGAACCGGGCTGGAAGTTTCACGACTGGGTTTCGGCTGTATCAAATTCAGAGAAGAGACTCAGAAGAACGTTACTGAAGCACTTAATCTGGCGTTGGATTCAGGCATTAACTTTTTCGATACCGCCAGGGGTTATGGACCGAGTGAAGAGATGATCGGCAAAGCCATCGCCCACCGCCGTAATGAGTTTTATATTGCTACAAAAACAAAAGAAACCGGCTACAAGGAGGCGAATCAGGATATAGATATCAGCCTCAAAAACCTTAAAACTGATTTCATTGATATCGATCAACTGCACAGTATAAGCAATAATGAAAAATGGGATAAAGCTGTCAACAGCGAACGCGGTTCCCTGCAAGCGATGCTTGACGCCCGACGTGCCGGTAAAATCGGCCATATCGGGATCACCATCCACCGTTCGCTCGATAACATGCTTCGTGCAACGCGCAGTGAGATATTCGAAACGATTATGCTTCTCTACAATATCGCCGATGAAGAGAATGTGGGAGAAGAAATTCTTCCCCGCGCTTCGCAGTGCGGCCTCGGCACCATCATTATGAAAGCCGTGGGAGGCGGGCGTTTTGCTGAAATTTATTCCGCACAAATGGGTAATAACCCCGTTCCGAAGCGTGATCCAATCGTAGAAAAATGCCTGCGATTTGTTTTAGCAAACGATCATGTCAGCACCGTTATCCCGGGAATGCGTAACGCAAAAGAGGTCGCTGAAAATGTTCAGACCGAGTGTATGAAACCGCTGAAGCCTCAAGAGCACAAAGAACTGATGAAAATGGTGGGAGAACATACCGGTCTCCTTCGCTACGAGCAGAGATGCATGCAGTGCAAATACTGCCTGCCATGTCCGGAAGGAGTGGAAATACCGAAAATCCTCAGAACTTTAGCTTTTCAAAAGTCCGAGCGTATTGACAACGCCGGCGCTGCAAGGGTTGCAGCATCAGTGACGAATGGGCCCGAACTGTGCATCGGCTGCGGGCAATGCAATGAGGCTTGCCCCGCAGGTATTGATATACCAGCTCTTCTTAAAGATGGGATCGATACATTCAGAGAGGCATCTTCGGGCGTAGAATGATGATGGTGTTCCTGTAATATATATGATCCGGCATTTGCAATCGCTGATTTTTCGCCCATAATACTTTTTTCCTTAACGGGTTTTGGTTTTAAGCGGAAATTAAACCGCACCTCTGGGGCTGGGGGAGGCGCCCGACGAGGTTAAGCGCGATTTTACCGTGCGAATTCGATTCGGGAGATGAACAACGGCTTTCATCGCTCGGACTTTAAGTTGCGTCCGTCAGCGGAAGTCGCTGATATTCATTACTTTTTAGTTAAAGCTCGCGATTGCCATGGGATAGGACAAACGGGAGATACTGTCAAATTTTGTGGATGGGCTTTTCTTTCAATCGCATCCATCAGGCATAAAATAAACGACCAAACTACGTTTCTTACGGATTCCAACAAACTGCTTTCGTTACTACAAAAACAACGGATAACGGCGGATTTTTCGCTTTCAGAATTGTGCGGTGTGTCGTCCTGATTAAAAGTTGACACTTAGTACTCCCTATAACTGTACCAAAATTCTCATGCGCGCGCGCACAGTGCGCGTGCGCGCGCGGGCGCGCGCGGGAGATTTCACGCTGCCTGCCGGTGGACTTCACTCGGCATTTTGTATCCCAAACTCGTATGTGGGCGATCTTCATTGTAAAGTTCTACTGCCTGATGCGCCGCCCGAACAGCATCCAGCTTGGTGTTAAACGTATACGACAAACTGTATTCATCCTTCAGTATCCCGATTACTCGCTCTGCCTGAGCGTTTTCATAACAGTGATTATCCTGGGTCA
>PUNP01000458.1 GCA_003551785.1 Candidatus Brocadiaceae bacterium
CGTTTCCCGTGCGTACCCGACATATGCAGCGCTGCAAAGGAAATGTCCCTTTGCGGGAGAAGGTTGAACTTGCCGCCCGCCTGCAGCACTGTTGGTCGGATAATCAGGTTAGCTGCACGGCGGATTTTAATCCGGAAACAGAGGGCGACGAGGTTCCGGCGCTCCTGTCGGAATATGAGAGACGCCTTAAAGGGATCGTCTTCCTTCCGTCAAAACGTCACGGTCATGAACAGCCGCCCTATGAGCAGATCACAAAAGCAGAATACGAGAGAATGATTCTATCCCTGGAACCGCTGCGCAGTCGGGTTCCGCACGAAGAAAACATGGAGGCCCGTTTCTGTGACGGTGGACGGTGCGGAACGTAACCTTTATTCCCTGCATTTCATATTTCCGGCTTCTCCGGGATAGGCCTGGGAAATTACACGGGGTCAGCTCGCATATTTCACGCGTTTTCAGTGTTGCACATGTGTCAAATGTCAAACGCCGCTCCGCCGGTTTTACTTTTTTCTCTTAAACTTTTATAGTATAGCAAAGCGAGGACGCTTGGAATATTAAGATAACTGTTTTTGGGAGACCATTAATAATGCTAAAATCAAACCATAGAATCATTTTGACCACACTTTTTCTTTACGTTTTTTCAGTGCTCGCAGTTCAAAGCGCACTTGAAGCCGGGGCTGAAACCTTCGTCGGCGGAAGCAGGGGGATTATTGCCGATTGTTACGCCACCGGGGACGTTGCCGGAGATGAGGCCGTGGGCGGGCTTGCAGGGGGCAGTACAGGTGATATCTCCAACAGCTTTGCGGCCGGGAACGTTACCGGAGAGGATAAATTATCCGGGCTTGTCGGAAGAACTTTCTGGTTCGGGGGCGCAATCGAGAACTGCTACTACGACAAAAGCACTACCGGACGGGACGACACTGACAGCGGCATGCCAAAGGCCACCGACAAAATGATGCGGAAGGATACTTTTGACGGATGGGACTTTGACAACACCTGGGCGATAGAAGAGGGAGAGAGCTATCCTTATCTGCAATTTGAAGATTAAAGAACAAGGACATTAGAATGGTTCCCATCGGTTTTCTTGTTTCTATAAGCGGCGGGCTGCAAAAAGCTGTCGAACCCCGATGTCGAGCCCCTGCATAAGGTCAGCATTATCCCGCGCGGTATGGCTTTGGGTATGACCATGATCCTGCCCGAAAAAGATAAATACGGCGTGAGCCGAGGGGAATGCTTCGGCACGCTCGAACTTCAGATGGCGGGGCGGGTGGCCGAAACTCGTTTTCGCGACGATATATCTTACGGAGCTAAAGATGATGGGAAACCTGCCGTCGCGTCATCGAGGGAATGTTCACCGTCCTGCGTCCGGTCAGGTTACTTAAGGTTTGGATTTACTTCGGATGACTTTCGCATATTATTGAACGAACTAACATTTCCGTTCGTGTTTCCCACCTGCTGTCCCGGCGTTTGAAATAGCCTTTTAAAAGGATACCGTCGTGATTCAGGCAATATATTTCGGGCAGGCCGGTATCCTCATTATGGTGAAGAAGATAATCACTTTCCTTATCACCATTGAAAACATCACATGGAGGACATAACAGCATTTTTTTAATTCCCTCCGTAGCGTCGAAACTGAACAGGTTGCCGTATGGCCCTCTGAATTCCCATTTTTCCTCAGCTATTGACATTTTCTCAGTTAATTCTTCTATACCTGTAAAATCGTGGGGCGTATCATATAAGGCTTTTGCAAGGGACAAAATTATATTTATATTGTAACGGCATTGTGATAAAGCGTCAGGTTCTAATTGCAGAACGTAAGCCCTCCATGCCCTTTGCATTCCGTCAATATCAGTTCCAAAACTTTTTCTGAAAGCTGCGTCCGGCCCGACCCCTTCCACATGCAATCGCAGGTATTGTATAAGCCTGTCTTGAAACTTACCTTCATGGCCGTGTTGCAGGAAATGTATTACCGACCAGGCCTGGTCATACTGTAATCGTGCCAGCGGATCGCCTTGGCGGATATGGGTCAGCCAGTCGGACTGACCAAATCTGAAAAGATGTCTCAATTGAATGAATCGCCCACGTTCCAGACTCCTTTGCAATGGCAGCAGGCGCGCATGCGGCTTTGAGCCGGTATGGAATTCTCTGCCATCCCAAATAGCTTCAGCGAAATATTCAGCAAATCCCTCATTGAGCCATAAAGGCATATTTTCCCCTACCCGGTCATATAAAAATTGATGAAAGCCCTCATGATATAATGTTTTCAGTACATCTTCGTTTGTCCTGTCACTGCGGAATGCCATAATCAGGTTCTTTTCCGAACTAAAGGCACCGGCGGTACCTTGCATGAATTCAGGCGCAGCCCGATCATATGCGCGTCTGGAATCAAAAACCTTTATTGTCGCCCTGTTGTGTCTTTGCATGGCATAACTGCTGAACCGTTCTTCATATTCACCATATAAGGCATCCATATGAGTTGCGATTAATTTTGCAAATTCGCGAGAGGTGTCTGTTTTGATTGTGTAGTGTTCCGATTCTGTGATGAAAGGTGGGGCTTGTGCGGTTAGTGAACGGCATAGTGCACATACAGCGATCAGGCCGACAGCAATACTTATCGAGGTTTTGATTTTTTGGTGTTTCACAACTTCATTACCTGACATTATTGAATAGATCGAGCAATTGTGCCATTATCTCCGGTATTCTGTCGAGGGGGAGCATAGTGGCGGCATCCGAAAGCGCAGCGTCAGGATTGGGATGTGTTTCCATGAAAATACCATCTGCTCCGACAGCGATAGCCGCTTTTGCCAGTGGCAAGGCAAGTTCACTTTCACCGCCGCTGCAATTCCCCAAAGCCCCAGGCTGCTGGGTCGAGTGAGTCATATCGAATACTACCGGTTTGCCCATTTTTTTCATTTTATAAATGGATCGCATATCAACAATCAGTTTGTGATATCCAAAGCAGGTTCCCCTTTCACACAAGATAACATCCGGGTTCCCCGCTGCTTCCATTTTTTCGATAACGGCAAGCATGTCGTCAGGGGCCATAAATTGTCCTTTTTTAATGTTAACAGGCAATCCGGTGCGGGCGGCGGCGGTGACGAGGTCTGTTTGACGGCAGAGAAAGGCGGGGATTTGAAGGATATCTACTACACGGGCTGCGGGTTCTGCTTGAGAGGGCAGATGAATGTCTGTTAATACGGGCACATCGACACGTTCTTTTACCCTCTTCAATATTTCCAGCCCCTTTTCCAGCCCGGGGCCTCGAAAGGAATTTAAGCTCGTCCGGTTGGCTTTATCAAAAGAAGCTTTGAAAATGAGTTCGACATTGAGTTCAAGACAAGTTTTTTTTAAAAAATCGGCGATTTCAATACATGAACTTTCCGATTCTATAACACAGGGGCCGGCGATGAAAAAAAGTGCTTGGCGGGTATCTGAATTAACATTATAATTTAATTTTATCTGTGGCATTTTAATCCCGTTCTTTTAAGGTTGACAAATTATTTCAGTTATGATAACCTGTTACCACTTACATTGTACATAAAAATACAAATTGAGTTCAAAGTAACGGCTTAGCATTGATAGTTCTGTTAAGCTTTGATTTTGAAATGCGTCCGATAGGTGTCCAGCGATAACATTACATTACATTTTTAATGGTATGATTATGTCTGAACTTACTGTAAAACAGCAGCTTGAAAAGACGGTTGAA
>PUNP01000705.1 GCA_003551785.1 Candidatus Brocadiaceae bacterium
AGTGCGAGCGGGAGAACCGTCGGGATATAGAGTTCTGTGGTGGGTGCGGGGTAAACATAAAAGAACACCAGGCATTTTGGAATGAATACAATGAAGTGAAGGACGATTTGGAGCTTTCTGATGCGCTTGAAATGCTGTCAGAAGCCCGCGAAAAATACCCCTGGGATAAGAAAATGGAGCGGGAGTATAACAATTACAAACAAAGTCAGGACTCTCTTAATCGGTTCATTAAAGAATCGGGAAAAGCCCTCATGAAACGTAACTATCCCAAAGTGCTAAAAAAATGGGCAGAAGGCGATCATTTTCTAAAAAAGAACACTACTGCCCAGGAACTAAGAAAACAGGCGGAACAAATAAAACAACAGCATGAGGCGGACTGGGATGAGTATGAAAAACGAGGTTACAAAAAAACAAGTAAGGCCATAAAAGCTCTTTACCTATTTTTGAGTCGTTATCCGTGGGACAAAAGATTGATATCTAACGTTAGAAAAAAAGAAGAAACTTTTTTAAATGTTATAAGCTTAAAAAGAGGAGTTATTTGTTTTGCGTTAGCATTAGTTCTTTCCAGAATGCTTTATTTGATTGGTGATTGGCCGGACGAAGAATGGGCAATTGTTTTTTTTGTGGGTGTGCCTTTTTTCTTGTCCTTCGTCTCTGCGATGATTAGCAGACATTCATTGATGTCTCTTTTGATCCTTGTTCCTGGTGCGGTAGGTTTTGCACTTTCAGAAGATCTTCCTGAAGAAGAAATTGTTTTTCTCATAATCGGTTTTTTTCTTTTTTTATTTCTTCCCATTTTATTCGTTGTTTTTATTTCGCGTTGGATAGCAAAAAAATTACGGTTGAGGTTTATTAAAAAAGCAAAGAGCTTAGATGGAAGTCAGGTTTTTCATGATTACTAATCTAACTGAATACAAACATGCAGGGAAAATAAATGCACTGCCCAAAATGCCAAAAAGAACATGCAGATGACGCCAAATATTGCACCGAATGCGGTGCAAATCTCCGAAGTTCGGCCCCCATACCTGATGAATCCGATAACCCCTCCGACATGCAGACCATCCAGGGCGCCGAACTCTCAGAAGACGGCTCCTTACCCGACGAGATGCAGACGATCGTGGGCGGCTCCGGCGGTGACTCCGGCAGCACGTCCTCTATCTCCAACCGCTTCGAGATGCAGGGCGAACTGGGTAGCGGAGGAATGGGTTCGGTGCACAGGGCACGTGACCGCAAGCTCGGGCGTATTGTGGCGCTGAAGTGCCTGCGTGCGGAGAGTGCCGAGAATCAGAAGGCCATTGAGCGTTTCTGGCGCGAGGCGAAGGTGGTGGCGTCGCTGAGCCACTTCAATATCGTCCAAGTCTATGACGTGCTGGAGGACGGGCGCGACCTGTGGATCGTGATGGAATACGTGCCCGGCGGCAGTCTGCAGGATAAGATGGACAAAAGTGGCGCATTAGAGCCTGAACAGGTGCGCGAGATCGGCGTGCAGCTTGCCGGCGCACTCTCGGCGGCGCATGAGAAGGGGATCATCCACCGCGACATCAAGCCGGGGAACATATTGCTGTCGGAGAAGGGGACGCCGAAGCTGGGAGATTTCGGGCTGGCACACGAGAGCGAGGCGGAGGTTCAGATGACGATGGTCGGCTCGCAGATGGGCACGATGTACTACGCCTCGCCGGAGCAGATGATCAGCGGACAGGGCGTGGACGAGCGCAGCGATATCTACTCGCTCGGTGCAACACTCTACGCGCTGGCAACCGGCAGTTCGCCGCGCTCTATAAGGCTTGACCGCGTGAATGATGAGGGGCTTCGGGGAGTCATCGGGAAGTGCCTGGAAGAGCATCCGGACAAACGCTACTCAACGGTAGATCATTTGAACGAGGCTCTTCATTGCGATGCTGTAGTTTCTGCTCCCCCCCTTATAACTACTTCAGATATTGGTTGTCCATCCTGCGGCCATACTAATCCGGTGGATGTGAAGTTCTGCCATAAATGTGGCGGTGATCTGTCGGAGCTTTTTGTTAAGTGTCCTAAATGCCAACGTGATATCCGCAGGGATATTGAATATTGCGGGGGATGTGGCTTAGCCCGAGATGAACACGAAGCGTTTTTGGAAGAGTTGAAAAGTGGTAAAAATAAGATTGCTGACTATGAGGATAAAGTTGATAACCTGAAAGAAATAATGCTGGATGCAGGAAAAGCACTTGAAGGACAGAAGAAAGCCGCTGACGAACTTGGGCTGATGCCGGAAATCGCATGCCAGCTTACAGGCATGCGGTTCCGACTTATTCCGGCCGGAAAATTTGTAATGGGTAGTCCAGAAAATGAACCGGGTCGCCGAGATGTAGAGGGTCCTCAACGGGTGGTCACTTTAACAGACCCCTTTTATTTGGGCATTTATCCCGTAACCCGTGAACAGTATCAGAAAGTGATGGATATCAATAACAGTAGCAGACAGGATAGACAATTGCCCATTGATGGTGTTAGCTGGGATGACGCCTTAGAGTTTTGCAGAAAGTTGTCTGTGCAAACCTCAAGGGATTACAGTATTCCAACGGAAGCGCAGTGGGAGTATGCATGCAGGGGGGGAACAACTACGGCTTACTATTTTGGTGACGATCCGGAATTATTGCATGAATATGCATGGTTTCGCGACAATAGCAGCTCAAGTAAACATCCGGTCGGGAGAAAGAAACCCAATAATTTCGGGCTATATGATATGCACGGTTACGTTTGGGAATGGTGTCTTGACTGGTATCAGGCAAGCTATAAAGAGTTGTCATGTGATGATCCACTTGGACCGCAGGTCGGAAACACGCGTATATTACGTGGTGGCGGGCTACTAAGCAGAGATTGGATATGCCGATCGGCATACCGCACTACATTTTTTCCGAGTTCCAGAAGCCCAGGTTATGGTTTCAGGGTTGTTTTAACACCATCAATATCTTCATGATAGCTTATTTTTGATCAATATTCCAGATTGGAAGGGAATGTAAATTGCTTGGGATAGAAAGAAATTATTGTAGGAATGAGAAAATTTTATACTATCAATGTTTATACGGTGAGATATTAAAGAGGAAAGAATATGAACTGCCCCCAATGCCAAAAAGAACATACAGATGATGCCAAATATTGCACTGAATGCGGTGCAAATATGCGAAGTTCAACTCCCAAGCCTGATGAATCCGATAACCCCGCCGACATGCAAACAATTGCCGGACCTGAATCGGGCGGTTTTGATGAGAAGACGGGCAATTCACCTGATCCGCCCGACGACCTATCCGACATGCAGACCATCCAGGGCCCCGAACTCTCAGACGAGGCCTCCTTGCCCGACGAGATGCAGACTATCGTCGGCGGTTCAGATATGGATTCCGGCCCCTCGTCTTCGGTATCATCCCGTTTCGAGATGCAGGGCGAGCTGGGAAGCGGCGGTATGGGCGCCGTGCACAGGGCCCGTGACCGCAAGCTTGGGCGGACCGTGGCGCTGAAGTGCCTGCGGGCCGAGAGCACGGAGAACCAGAAGGCGATCGAGCGTTTCTGGCGCGAGGCAAAAGTGGTCGCTTCGCTTAGCCACTTCAACATCGTGCAGGTCTATGACGTGCTGGAGGACGGGCGCGACCTGTGGATCGTGATGGAATACGTGCCCGGCGGCAGTCTGCAGGATAAGATGGACAGTGAAGGCGCGATGGAACCCGATAA
>PUNP01000212.1 GCA_003551785.1 Candidatus Brocadiaceae bacterium
CCAGATAAAACAAAAAACGCTTTTTTCATTAGGTCACATCCCACATTAAAAACCTCGTGCTCGTGATTGAATGAAACTTGACCTCTTTCAGGGTCTGCAAGCATCATAGTCAAGAATGAACTCAAAGTCAAATAAAAAAAATCCGCCCCTGTCTCGCCCTGGTTCAACCATTCTGTTCGTCCTGTGTATGCTGTTTCGACTCAAGTCGTCGGACGGCCTGCTGAAGGGTGGGAAAGTCCTTCTGGCGGGGAGTGGAGTCGTGCCAGTCGGCCTTTTCAATCACTTCGCGCACCTGGGCCTTCATGCCGGCAAAAACAAGTGTTACACCATGATGAGCAAAATTTTCCTTTATACTGCCAAGCGTGGAAAGAGCCACAGCGTCAATATCATTAACGCCTGACATGTCGAGGATGACCCATTTTGTATCCGGCCGCTGAGCCAGCTGCTCTGCCGCGCGCTCCTGGACGTATCGGGCGTTGGCGAAATACAGGCTGGCATCCACGCGCATGATTATCATGTGCGGGTCGGTTTGAGCCTCCGGATAAAGCCTGATATCGCGATAGGCATTCTCACGTTTTACATACCCGAGAACAGCGGTTCTTGGCCTGGAACTTCGTGCCACGAACAACGTCAGAGAAAAAACAATTCCGGTCAAAATGCCCTGTTCTATACCCACCAGCAGCGTGACAAAAAAGGTGATCAGCAACGTCCAACCGTCAGCTTTTTTGATGCGGAACAGCAAAAGAGCGTATTTGTAATCGACCAGCCCGGCTATGGAGACAAAAATGATTGCTGCCAGCACGGCATCCGGCAGATAATAAAAAAGAGGGGTCAAAAATAGCAACACAGCAAGTACCAATACGGCGGCAACCACCGATGCAAGGGGTGTTCTGGCGCCTGCTTTGTAGTTCACCGCCGTGCGGGAAAATCCGCCGGCCACTACATAGCCCGAAAACAGCCCTGAAAAAACATTGGCGGCCCCGAGACCGCCGAGCTCGAGGTTCGGATAAATCCTGTCTTTCTCACGCATCGCAGCCCACTGAGCGATACCCATCGATTCGACGTAGCCCACAAAAACTATGATCAATGCAGCAGGAAAAAGCCTGACGGCCATGCCTGCGTCCAGCAACGGAACGGAAAATTGCGGCAGTCCGCCCGGGACTTCGCCCACAATCGCAACTCCGAGTGCGTCAAGGTTAAGGCCTTTAACCAGCAGGATTGCAAGAATGACTGCTATCAGCGCTGCCGGAGCATGCGGCCATTGCTTTTTGGCTATATACAGGAGTCCGGCCGTGCCGATACCGACTGCAGCAGTCGGCAGGTGCACCTCGCCGGCTTCACCGAAGACTCCGCCAACCAACGTTATTGCGGAATATCCGGCAGCCAGGTCCAAACCGAGCAGATGTCCCGCCTGGGTCAGCATTATTATGATTGCGGCTGCAGAAATAAAACCGCTCATCACGGCATTCGAAACGAAATTGATCAGAAAGCCCGCACGTAAAAAACAAAGCATCACCTGGAGTATCCCGACCAGAAGAGTTAACAAAACCACTATCCGGAGATATTCACGGGTTCCGGGATCGGCGTACTCAGAACATGCGGCCAGCACCAGCAGTGACAGTATCGCTACCGGACCGACGACCAGATGGCGTGATGAACCGAAGAGTGCATAGATAAAAAGAGGAATAGTCGAGGCGTAAATCCCGGCAACAGGCGGCAGTCCGGCAATCCTGGCGTAGGCCATGCTCTGCGGTATCAACATGACCGCCACTATGATGCCGGCCAGAATGTCATACTTCAGGAAGGCTTTTTTGTAATTCTCCAACCAGAAACAACATGGAATCTTTAGCTTGCTCATGAATGCAGGCTCCATCCACCCGCGGAATAAGTGTAAGCCAATGTGGATAAATATCCTGTATGCTCCCGGAACGCCCTACCCTCGTTCCAGCCCTCGCCCGCAGCGTCAAAGCCCCGCGCTCTCTATCCAGAACAACAGTCCGATTATCATCGCGGAAGCTGCCGCAACCACCACCCAGGAGTTAACCCTGAGCAGTTCCGGAAAGGTCCTGTCGCCAAAATCGCCCTTACGCAATATGCCGGACTCCAGTTTGGGGTAAAGAGCTGCAAACAAACCGGCGCCTATGAGAATGCCGACTATCCCTCCCAGAAGAGCGTCGACCGCCCCTTGCGCGGAAGCGCCCGCAACCGTGCCCGGACAATATCCAAGCAGGCCAAAACCGACGCCAAAGATCAAACCGCCGATAACACTCGAGCCAAAGGAGCCGGGCTTGGGATGGAGCCGGACCAGGCCGAAGTTTCGGAGAAGGTGAACACCAATCATGCCGGTCAGCACAGCGGTTAACATGATCTTGACGACGGTAAAATCCTCAAGGAGCAGCTGCCGGATGATAACATCGTATTGGGTAACCCCGCCCTTCTGGAGTAAAAAGCCAAATCCGATCCCGATCAAGAATCCAATGAGCAACTGTGTCGGCTTTTTTGAGTGCAGTTTACTTAACATGTCCCACCTCGATGTCTTATTTTGTTCTTTAAGAGCCTTATGTCTTACGCTATCCGGCAAAAATAACCCTGAAAAGCAGAAAAGCGGTGGCGATGCCGCCGATGAAGAAACAGCAGGCCGCAATCCAGCTGCTCACAGCCAGCTGCAGCGTTCCGCTGATCCCGTGCCCGCTGGTGCAACCGCCGGCCCAGCGCGCACCAAAGCCGAGCACTATACCCCCGATAAGACTCGCCCCCAACCGAAGTAATACGGAGTCTCCTGCCGCCCCCTCCCAGACGCCGGGAACCAGAAGTATTTGAAACTCATTTGAAATAATCGCCGAGGTGAAAGCTCCTGCGATCAGCCCCGCAACAAGCATCCATTCCCAATCGACTGCAGGTTCGAATTTCCGGTAATATGCCTTCTCCTTAACCCTGTTGCCTCGAAACAGTTTCTCAAACATTCCGCTGGTCCGCGCAAACGCCGTAGAACATCCAAGCGGTTTGTCTGAAAGCAGAAATGCTATGCAGGACAGCAGTCCGATTCCCGCACCGACCACGTATGGAGACCACCTTGCCATTCTTAACCATTCCATCGTCAACCTCCTGTCGAAATCAGGACTCTATTCATGACCCAACAGATCGTAGCACGTCATCGGGAACGATTCAACTGACTGCAGCCGGTTTGTTGTGGAGGACGTGAATGTTTACGGCTGCTGCCAGACCGATGCACCACGGAGAACGCTTAAATGAGCGGTTCAGCATTCACTCCTGGTATAATAACCTTGATGCAATCCTGTCTGCCGGATATCGAATCAGCTCCAAAACGGGGACAACGTCTCGCCAGCTGGCGACTTTCCACACTTGAGTCATATATTACAGCAGGTTACACTATAAACAAAAAGCATAGCACAAAATTATGAAAAATTCCTGGATGTCCCGGCGGGTGTGAAAGCTTTATTGCCGGCCGGACATGCCGTCAATCCTGACGATGTTCTGAAGCTCATCAATGCCTTTGCCGGTATTTGGTTTTCCCCGGGTCCACACGATACGGAAGACTTTCCGAAAGATGGCGTCGCAAAAACGCAATGGAACAGACAGCTCAACGTTTTTGGCAGATCTTCTTCGAGCTCTATGAGGAGCTTCCCCGACAGGGTCCGGGCAGCCGGGCCTGTACCGCTGAAGCCCTCAGACTGTGTGGAG
>PUNP01000953.1 GCA_003551785.1 Candidatus Brocadiaceae bacterium
CAGTCCGGCATCCGAAAAGTGTTGGCCAAAGTTCCCGTCGAGGACGCGAGCATCGCCGGCACGGTGGCGCTGATTGTGGAGTGCTCAGGTCATGAACAAGCGGTGTTGGACGCCTGCCGGGTGGTGCGTAAACGGGGTGAAGTCGTTTTGGTCGGTGTTCCGTGGCGTCGCCAGACGGAAGCCTACGCTCACGAACTTTTGTCGCTGGTCTTCCACAACTACGTTGTACTGCGCAGCGGCTGGGAGTGGGAGTTGCCACATTATGCGTGCGATTTCAGCCCACACAGTATCCACACCGGATTCGATACGGCACTCCGTTGGCTGGCGGAGGTGCGCATCAGAACGGACGGGCTGATTACGCAAGCAGACCCGCGTGACGCACAACGTTCCTACCAAGACCTGCTGCATCGCCGTACGAAAGGTCTGTTCACAGTCTTCGACTGGTCGCAGATTGAATCGGACAATGAAGAAAACGGCCAACCAGCAGGTGCAGGCAACGCTTGACAGCGCGCCTGTTCTGCGGCGTTGGACATGGAGAAATAACTATGAGAATAACTGCAACTATAATGGGAGTAATGCTTTTGAGTATGACTTTGAGCGCCTCGAATGATTTTTCACTGCCTGATCCCCTGACGACTGAAGCGGGTAATAAGGTCAAGACATCCGGCGAGTGGCAGAAAAAGCTGCGCCCTGAGATTCTTGAACTTTTCCGCGAGAATGTTTACGGCAGGACACCGATCGGACGCCCCGACACCCTTCGGTTTGAGATGAAGAAAACCGATAATGACGCCATGGATGGTATGGCTACCCTTAAGCGCGTTGACGTCCACTTTGCGGGGCCCGGCGGCGAGGGTAAAATTAAGCTGGCTTTGTTCACCCCGAACGAAGTTCCCAAGCCGGTAGCCGGCTTCATATTAATCTGCAACCGGGGCCGCGAGAACATTGATCCGTCCAGGGAGAACAGAAGCCCTTTCTGGCCAGCCGAACGGATCGTTGAGCGTGGTTATATGGCGGCTGCGTTTCATAACTCAGATGTTGCTCCGGACAGGCCCGATAGTTTTTCCGAGGGCGTACACGGGATTTTTGAGACAACAGATGACGACCGGGCGCCGAATGCCTGGGGCGCCATAGCCGCATGGGCGTGGGGCGCGAGTCGCGTAATGGATTATTTCGAGGTCGACCAGGACATTAACGAAAACCGCATTGGCGTGGTGGGGCACTCACGGGGCGGAAAGGCTGCGCTCTGGTGCGGTGCGGAAGACGAACGTTTTGCGATGGTTGTCAGCAATAATTCAGGCTGTACCGGCGCTGCGCTATCGCGGCGGCGCGAAGGCGAGACGATTGCGCAGATCAACAACCGATTCCCGCACTGGTTTTGCGAGAACTATACAAAGTTCAATGAAAATGAAGAGGCACTTCCTGTTGATCAGCATCAACTGATCGCGCTCATGGCCCCGCGGTTAACCTATGTAGCAAGCGCATCGGAGGATGCGTGGGCGGACCCGAAAGGCGAATTCCTGTCGTGTGTTCACGCCGGACCTGTCTATGAACTATTTGGTTTGCAAGGCGTGGGTATGGACGAATTTCCCCAACCGAACCAGCCACTGCACACGGGCCACATCGGCTACCACCTCCGCCCCGGAGGGCATAACCTCACGGAATACGACTGGGATCGTTTCATGGATTTTGCTGACAGGCATTGGAAGCACGACCAAAAAACTCCTTCAGGTAACGACCAGAAGATCGCATCTGAGGAGTGACGTTCGATGATGATGGTTTCGGGTGGTAAGGAATCGGCAAGGCGGAATGTTATCCAGTAGATTGATCCCGCCTTTGTCCAGTGAGGTAGGTTGCGGCGGGTTTTGTGTAGTTTTTCTGCACAGACAGGAATGTCTGTGTTACTCGTGGCACAGACATTCCTGTCTGTGGCTATTTCTTCTTTACAGGCTTTTTCTTTTTCACAGGCAGGAATGCCTGTGTCACGGATGAAAATGCGTAATGGCTCACACCGCTTCTTCCCTGCACAATTGGCGCTGATGTGCTAAATTACCCATAACATCCTCATATTCCCGGCAAACCAATGATTGGGATCCGGCCGCTTTCCCGACATCGTTCTTGCAGATAACTTTCCCACTCAGCGTCTCGAAAGCCAGAATGGGGTTCGCCTCGTTAAGTATCACCCAGTCAACCGTATCCAGATCAGCGCCATCGCAGAGCTGGTTGTAATACTCGAGCTTCTGCCGGCCGGAATCGGGTTGATTGCCATCATTAACCACCACAGTCAATAAAAAAACTATTCAACAAATTCTATTGTATAACAAATATTCTATCAACGGCAAATGCGGGAAAAATCTCAGCAGCGTGGAAACCACGGAATGAATAGCAATTCTATTGACAAGGGTGAGAAAAGCGGAGGAACGCTGATAATGAGGCATTTTTACTTGGACATTGGATATTTATTATCCGTACTGCGCCAGCAGGTGGCCCGTTTTCAGAGCGCAGTCTCTGAAAACGCGTCGTGACTGACCAGGCATCATTTCAATATAACATCACGCCCCTTCATGACCCGTTCACAATATCCACAACGCAAGGTAGGCGGTTTTGAACCCGTAATTTCGAAATGAGTATCGACAGGTTCATTATTGGTGACACATCGGGGGTTATAGCATTTAACGACCCGTGATATTTGCTCGGGCAGTTCAACTTTTACTTTTTCAACCACTGCAAAATCCTCAATAATGTTCAAGGTCGCTTCAGGGGCAATCAAAGCGATTTTATTGGCTTCATCCCGCGTAAGACGTCGGTTTTCAATTTTAATGATACCTTTCGAACCCAGCTGCCGGCTCTCCAGATTCTGCCCGATCAGAATTTTGTTCTTTTCCTTTTCAACCTGCAAGATCCTGGCCACCTGGAAAGTCGCCTTGCTGTCGATGTGGTCAATAACAGTACCGTTTCTTATCGCAGAAACATTCAATTCAACCTGTTTTTTTGTCTCATCCATATAATAGCCAACCTTGTGCATTAAATATTTTTCTTTAAAAGCATCGACAATAACGCTTGCCTTACCGGTATCCCATTGCGCGCTTGCTGGAAATACACAGCATAAGGGGTATTGTCTATATCATCGGCCAGTTCATCGACCCTGGGGAGCGGATGCATGATTTTAAGAGATTCCTTCACTCCGCACTCCTCCAGGAGGCTTTCCCGTATCCGGTAACAACTCTTAACCTGTTCGTATTCAAGCCGATCAGCGAAACGTTCTTCCTGGATTCGCGTACAATACAGAACATCCAGGTCGGACAATACTTCTTCAGGGCTGTTAAATTGATCGTAAACGACCTCTTTTTCCTCCAGTTCTTCCAATAAATACCCGGGGGCTTTGAGCACTTCGGGGGAAATAAAATAAAGTTCATCATCAAACCATGAAAGCGCTTCGGCAAGCGAATGAACGGTTCGGCTGTAGCGAAGGTCGCCGATGAAGCCCACCTTTAAATTATCCAGTCCACCGCATGTTTTTTGTATTGTATAGAGGTCAAGAAAAGTCTGAGTAGGATGCTGATTAGCCCCATCACCGGCGTTTATCACAGGGATACCGGCTATCTGCGCCGCCAGCCGGGCTACGCCCTCCAAAGGATGACGGATCGTCATAACATCACAGTAACCGGAAAAAGTTTTGATCGTATCGGCCAGTGACTCCC
>PUNP01000632.1 GCA_003551785.1 Candidatus Brocadiaceae bacterium
ATGAGATAGAGGGCAGCACAAGAGAAGAGGAAATGGTTCGGATGACGGAAGATAAGACCATAACCGCCGTTTTTGCCGTGCCCGGTATCATTACGCCGGAGCTTGAACACGATTTTGATATTCCCGATGCTGTTGACACACTGGATATCCGGATAGTTAATGAGGCGGGCGACGTAGTATTTGAACGCCTCGGTGCTGATGTCTACCCGTCATTTCAGGTTCCTCTGGGTATTTTGGAGCATAACGAAAGGTATTTCTATTATGTAGAGTATGACCATGAAGGCGACAGAGTGGAGAATAGGTATGTTTTCGATACCGGTGCACAGGACGATTGCGTATATGAACAGTTCAGCGTACTGAATACCGATGTGATGAGCAAAGCTTCGGGATATAACGGGGAACTTACCGCCGCGTATCGAATGCCCTTCGAACATCCTGAAATGGGCAACGGCTCTGAGTCCTATGTCTTCCGTATGGCCCCCCTCCCGGTGGGAAGCACCAGTGCCGTGCAATACCGCATCGGCGGTGTCTTTGAGCTTTTTGTCTACGATCCAACAGATAATACCTTCCATCAGCTCAGTCCCGATGATATCGTAGAAGCGAATTATCCCGCTGCCGCTGCTGATTCGGAAGTGATGAACATCATAGTGGAGTTTGCCGATGGTGGTGAGCATGACCTTACCGGATTGGAAAACGGCATTTTGAGCTCGACTTTGGTTGCTGTACCCTATCCGGAAACGTCGCTTGGCGAATTGCGAGTGGATTTAACGCCGTCGACAGTTCAGGATGCCGGTGCGCGCTGGCGGGTGAGCGAGCAGATAGAGGGTGAGGATGTATTCGGCAGGCTGCCGATGGTCTATGACGACGGCAATAAGCTGTGGCTCCAGAGCGGAGAGCGCGTGACGCTGAACGAGGGCGTTTATGAACTGGAGTTCAAGGAGCTTGACGACGAGCCGGCGTTCGCCACAAAAACTCCGTCGCGGATGGAGGAGGTAGAGGTCGTCGGCGGTGAGCTGAAGGTGGTGGAGGTGGACTACGGTGATTATGACGCCGACCTGAGTGAGGACGAGCCGTTGTCAGTGGCGCCTGTGCTCGTGCATCAATATGACATACCGTATGATGTCGATACAATGGATGTCATCGTACATGATACCGACGGGAATCGGATTTTTCAAGCTGGAGGAATTGATGCCGGTGCGGCTTTTGATTTCCGGGTTCCTTTAGGTGTGCTCAATCATGATACGGGATATATTTACAATTTAAGTTATGAGCATGATGGTCAGGTTGAATCCTACGATTATTATTTCTTGACGGGGCTTTATTCGGATTGCGAATACAAAGATGACAGGATTACTGTCGGTGACGATACTATTACAATAGAAGACGGGGCGGAGGGCACTATTACGGAAGCTTATAAGTTCTCTTATGAAGATGAGGAGGCCGGAATAATAGGCGATAAGTATGTGTTCCAGGTGATCCTTCCCTCCGGAGCGGATCATACATTTGTGCGATTCAGGTTCGACGGTCTCGTCGAGCTTAAGAAGTATAATCCGGTATCACAGTGGTATATGGAACTTGATGAAGCTGATTTCAGTTCTGAATATAAAAAAGCTAACAATAAATATGGATGGAGTACACATTTTGTTGTCCGGTTCGAAGACGGCGGCGTGAAGGATATATCCGGAGCGACCAACGGGCGTATCGTTGACCCGATGATAGTTATGCCGGTGGAGATACGAGAGACGGGTGAATTATCAGTAACGCTTCGACCTGAAGCCGCGCATGACTACGGTGCCAGGTGGAGGGTGGCTGAGCGTATAGAGGGGTTTGACCTTTATGGAGAGGCCGTGCCGACCGAATGGATGGAAAGCGGGGCGGTTATAGAGCTTGATCACGGGAAGTACGAGTTGGAATTTAAAGAACTCGATGTGGGTGCCCCCGTTGAAACCGAAACACCTCAAAACCGTGAAGAGAATGTTGTCGGTGGTGCCAGGACGCAGTTAAGTGTTGATTACAGCAGAAAACAAGAAAGCACTTCTTCCAGCAGTTCAAGCAGTGATTGTTTTATTGCATCCGCTGCTTATGGTTCTGAGTTTGAGCAGGAGGTGGAGATTTTAAGGACCTTCCGCGACGGCGTGCTTTTACAAACCGAAACGGGGCGCATGTTTGTCGATTATTATTATTTTGCCGGGCCGACTATGGCAGCTTTTCTCAGTGGTAAGGAGACGATGAAACGGGGGGTAAGGCGGGTTTTATCACCATTGGTTTCATTGTCTGACTTTATAAACGGTGAGCGTGAATAGGGGCGTGGCCGAAAAGGCAATAATGGGCAAATTTGGCAACTTAAAGTGCAACCGCGCCCCTTTGGGGCGCATTTATCTTTTCATTATTTATCCCCCTGGTTAAAACCAGGGGCTACCTAACTACGCCCCGCTGGGGCGAAAAGAGAGACCTTGCCCCGAACGGGGCAAAGTTTGGTAGCCTCGGGTTTTAACCCGAGGGTGATAATTCACGCCTATTTTGCGCCCTGAAAGGGCGCGGTAGATCGTAACTTGTTGGCTGTGATGCGTTTTTCGGCCAAACCTTTAGTGGGAAGGACCACTGGCTTTGAAAGAATAAACATCGATACAATTTTATTCAAATTTACTTTTTGGGAGTGCTATTATGAAATGCACAGTGATGATATTGATTTCCTTTTTGTGGATACATTCAGCGTCAGCGCATAATTTCAATCCGCCGGAGCCGGTAAGTTCTGCAGACGAGCCGCCGGTATCGTTATCAGTCGGGTATTATTATCGAACGGCGGATTTTGAGGCGACCGGCAGCGATGACACTTTCAGGATAAAAATGGAACATGTCTACCTGCAGTCGAATTTCAGGTTGGCGGACGATTGGGAGGTATATTGGCGGGTTGGCGGTGCCGAGCTCAGGATTGATGATCTGTTTGCCCAAAACGGTAATTTCAGGGACGGGCCGGAGGTTTTTACCGCTGTTGGGTTAAACGGGCTTTTCTATGAAATGGATGATCATCATTATGTTCGCTTCGGGTATGGCCCGTTCGCTCAGGCCGCTATTTATTACGATTTTTCAGATTCCAACGGTCTTCGGTATAAGTACAAAACGCCCTGGGACGTGAATGCGGGTCTGGCCGGCCAGGTGAGGTTCTTAGACTATCCGCGAACGGTTCTGTATGGCGGGCCTTTCGTCTATTATTCTTCCGTGAGGCAAGAGGAGGGGTGGCTTAACGAGAGACAACGGTTTGAGGAGGAGGGAGTGGCAGGTTTTTTCGGCGGCATCAAATTTCCGCTCTTCGATTCGCTGAGCTGCACGGTGGAAATTCAACACAGGAACCGCCTTTCAGGCGGGGTATCAATAATCAAGACTTTTTGACGGATTGGCCGAAAATCTGCAGGTGGAAAGTATGACAGGCATCTTGCCTGTCCCTATAGTACTCAGGGATGCGTGCTATAGCAATGACAGCCACCATAGTGACAATTTAACGTGGTCCACTGAATAATTTCTATAATTGGGTTTGAATCTGGAGCATAATGGAGTTATAATATAAAAGGTGGGTTTGAGGAACCTTTCGAGAGAGAAAAACAACCGCTTGATATAAGGTGTATAAAAATGCTGTCTACAAAAATCTCAGATTTAACAGTTGAAGAGTTTAAGGAACTTGTACGGGATACTG
>PUNP01001002.1 GCA_003551785.1 Candidatus Brocadiaceae bacterium
GCCTTCACCGATGAAAAGGTGTTATGCTTTCCGTATGTCCTCTTTGTACTGTGGAAGCCATTTTTCCTGCGCCAAAAGCATCTCTTTTGTCATCTGTGCTATCTCAGGCGGATTGCAAACCGCACCGGTAAGCGGGTCCATCATCATTGCCTGCACCAGCAGGTCGAAATCCCCATTCACCGCGGCCTCTACCGCCAGCCTCTGCACGCTTATCGAAGCGTTGCATACGGCCGCGCACCCGAGAGGCAGTTCTCCGACGCGGGGTATGCTTATGCCGTTGCGGTCAACGTATCCGGGCACCTCCACTACGGCATCGTCTGGAAGGTTGGTTATAGAAGACTTATTGATAACGTTGAAGTGCCCCCTGTATACCCGGCCTGTTTCCAGGGCTTCTATTATATGGCCGCCATGTTCGTTTGAACGCTGCTCCTGCGTTATTTCAGGCGGGTCGTCTTCCATCCACTTTGGAAAATTCCGCTCAAACCAGTCTCGACTCTCCCTGCAATGCCTAAGGTATCCACCGGACTCGCCGTTAATCCATTTTGAATGGTCTATCCATTCCTGAATTTCGTCCTTCCTTTTTCTGTACCACGGCACATATTCGGAGCAATGACCATTGGACTCGGTTGTATAGTATCCGAACCGGCGAAGCATATCTATCCTTACCTTTTCTGTCTTGCTATACTCCGGGTGGTTTTCAAAACCTTCCAGTAGCCTGTCAGTCCAATCCCGCCCGTCATATAACACCCTGATATACCATGTCTGATGATTAATGCCTGCGCAGATTATGTCAACGTCCTCTTTTTTCACTTTGACATGACCCGCTTCTTCAGCGCTTTTGCCATCGTTTACCAAAAATTCGATTACTTTTGCCAACTGTTCGTGCCCGCCCTGCACACCGTGACATAGCCCCACGGTATTGACATGGCCGTAGCGGTTGGCCGCCCACGTATTCATGGCGTTAGGGTTGGCATAATTAAGAAACAGGCAGTCTTCTTTTGCCACTTCGCGTATGTCCCGGCAGAACTCAAGTATGGCAGGGATATTGCGCTGGCCGTACATAATCCCCCCGGCGCAAAGTGTATCCCCAACGCATTGATCGATGCCGTATTTCAGCGGTATCTCCACATCGGTAGCAAAAGTCTCCAGCCCGCCTATTCGTACAGCGTTGATAACATAATCTGCGCTTTTCAATGCCCTTCTGCGGTCGGTGGTAGCTGTCAACTTTGCAGGCAACCTGTTTGATTTTATATCCTTCTCCGTAAGCTTATGCACCATCTCGAGGTTGTGTTTATTTATGTCGGTTAAAGCAAACTCGGTGTCCGCCAGCTCCGGCACTGCCAGAATGTCATGGATCAATTTCCGGGTGAAACCTATGCTGCCCGCTCCTATAATTGCAACTTTAATTGGCATACCTTATCAAGTCTCCCTCTTTATATGGTAATATTTCTCGTAACTAAAATAGAATCGGTTATTTTGGCTGTAGCAGCTATAATAGCATCCGGGACCTTAATGTTGTTGGCTTTTCGCAGTAAAATGGCCTCATCGATAATCTCTTTGCTTACAGGGACCTCTGTGAAATTGCTTAAAAGTTTGGTGAGTTTTTGCTCTTCTCCCTGGGAAATATCCGGAAAGCCGAAAAGCTCCAGTCTGGTGATAGAGGAATATCCCGTCCAATTTGTCTCAAGAGAAACCCTCAAAAACTTCTCCTCAGAAAGGCGTCCCGCAACACCGTCAATCCACACATTTGTATCAAGGATACACCTCATCGGCGGTTTTCCCACTCATCTCTCACAGAACGCTGCCATTTCACAGAATCAACACTGGTTTTCAACCATCCCAGAAGTGCCCGCACTTCCGATTCATCCGGCTTCTTTTCATCCTGTTCCTCCGTTAGGACAAGAAGCCCTCTTCCCGAGCGAGGTATATCTTGAGGGTCTGACGGCACAAGATTACCGTTTCTTATTTCAACATCTATCGTCTTATAGCTCTTAGCCATTGCAATCCCTCCAAAACTCGAGAATACGCTTACTTTATTATAAGCGATAATACAGTGGAAAACCAACTGCCAAATATTACTCACTTATCCAAATGCCTTTTCAAATCGCTCTTCGGGATCGTCAAAAGATACCTGCTCGGGATCAAACTCATCCGGATTATACGGATGGTAATTTTTCAGATGGTTCTTGAGCCAGTTTGTCATTGTCTTGTATTCCGGGTCTTCAGGATCGCTCAGTGTTTCCAGCAAATCCTGGTATCCCCACACTCCGCCACAATCCTCCGGCGGGCAGGCGCGTTCGCCCGCTATGCATCTGGGGTATTTTGTTCCTTTTTCTTTCGGCAATATGTCTTCCAATGTGATCGTATGGCCCCAATCGTCACCGAAATCGTAGACATATATAGCCTCCTTTCCCGGCCGATCAAAGAATCCATCGACCAAAACATCCCAGCTCGGCATTATTTCATCGTCCTCGCCCTCTAAAGGGATGCCTATCTCCATTTCTCTTGAAGTCTTTGATGTCTTAACAAGGAATGCATGCAGGTGATAATCCAGCCAGCCCATTGCATCCTGCAGTGCGACGTGCAGGTCCCAGAAACTATATCCGGAGGGCACCTGAATGCGCCGCCAGATTGCCGGCTCGATATCCAGCAACTCGATGCGAAACTGATAAATTTCCTCGGTTGGTTCTTTACTCATAATTTTTCGAGAAATTCTTGAAGTTCCTCCTCTACTGCCCGCAAAACATCTTTGCAACCTTCAACGAGATAGGCCATTTTCTCCCAATTAAACTGAAAAGAATAGGATTGACGAAAAAAATGGCGAAAATCCAAATAATCTCTGAGCGTCTGTCTGAGCTCTTCCGATATAACTGCTGGACGATTTCCTGTGCTTTCGGTCATGTTTGCCAGTAAGTTTTGATGCCATGCTGCTCCCCCCGGCGGTCCGCCGTCACAATGAACAGCTATACGTTTGAATATGTTTTCTATCCCGTTATAGAAAGCATGCAACATTGCGGAAAGAGCCATAACTTCAATATGATCTGGAACTTCCCGATATACCTTACGTCTTAAAGGAGAAAACTTTTCAAGATGGACTCGCAACATTTGCAGTTCCACCTCGACTTCTTCAGCAAGCTGATCATTGCACACGATGGAGTTTCCCCCGTGATTTCAGGTGAACAACAAACGGATTTTCATCATCAAGATCCACCAGATCGACAGGCAGTCTCAGGGCATCACTTGCACGCCCCATTGCACGAAAAAAAGCTCGCGGCGGCAGGCCGGAAACAGCAAGGTCTATATCCGATTCATCCCTTAAGTTCCCTTGTGCGGCAGAACCAAAAACATATACTTCACGTGCTCCTTCTTTCTTGAGAGCTGTGGCCGCCCGATTTAATCTTTCCTGTAATTCCTTTTTCATGGTTTTGACCTCCGTCGATTATATTTCACGAAGTCTTTTCCCGTGCCACTTTCAGACATCAATGCTTGAATATTCGTAAATATTCATCAAAAAGGGATGCTACGGGTCATGTGAAGATTTGGCCGGGTGTTAACCGCCCCTGTTCAGTACGATCGAAATCACTATCGAAACTGACGATTTTAAGGCCATGCTTTTCAGCGACCGCATATTGGTATGCATCGTCAAAGTCAAGGGAAAATTTTTGTGAAGCTCTAACCACACTGCCC
>PUNP01000299.1 GCA_003551785.1 Candidatus Brocadiaceae bacterium
TCGCTAACCATGCTTTTTGCGCGCTTCTGTGTTTAAGTTCCCGATATGCTTACAAAACATGAATCACCACACGATTTAGGCCAAAATCAGTCATTTTCAAACAAAGACCTCAGGGCAGGGACGACTTCCCGGTCAATCTCCTTCAGCTTTTCCCAGTCCAGCCTACGTCTGGCGTAACGTTCTACGTCCGCTTTCATTTCTGGAACGCCTGAAGCCAGGGCAAGCCGTGTCGCAAAGGCAAGCGAAAGTTCCTCAGCTCCTAACGTAGCCTTCCCAAAGTCTTCAGTTGGTTCAATCCGTCTTATCGATAATCCGGAATCCAGCAACTTTTCTTCCGGAAAGTCAAACCGTTCATGAGGAATATCCTGATCGAGAACGATATTATTAAGCTTAAACAGAGGATTGCCTGCCTTGCCAAGTTCAACCATAGTGTATGCTCCGCCTTCCCTGGCCGGTTCAACATGGGCTTTCAATGTATGTCCATATTTTGTCTTACCCTTTACAACAAACAGTCCCGGTTCTTTCTCGCTCACTTCGAGAGGACGTTCCAGGGGGGCAAACAGTGAGCGGATATCAATTAGAGTTTGCGCCTTTTCTTCCTGTCTTTCCACCCCCACAGCACCAGCAATGCCAAAAGAGAAGGGGTTGGGTCGATCAGGATTTTCACACGACAGTGTTAAGTGTAATCCTCCGCCCTTTCCCAAAACAATTTCCGCTGAAGCCGGATCATAGAACATGAAAGATGCATGGTTGCTGAAAAAAATCGGGGTTCCGTCATGTGGGTTGAACATCCCGAACGCCCGCTGACCCGCTTCGTTTTCGGATAACGTGATTAACATTGGAAGCGGCACGCTGATTTCAATGTCAACCTGAAACGATGAAATGTTTTCCTCTTCAAGGGATATTCGCGGTGCGCGTTTGACGAGTTCTTCGGCAAACTTTGTCTTATCAGCTTCACCGGAGTTTTCTTCGACATGCCAATATAGGGAAGGTGAACTATCAGTTTCATACGTACCAGAGCCTCCCCCGAATTCTCTGCCAAAGCCCTCGTCTCGCGCCGTGGATTGAGTCGTCGATGCGCCGCACGAAAACATGAACGCAGAAAGAAAAGCTATAACCAACAATGTCAGACCTTCTAACCGTTTCATTTCATTGTCCTCAAGACCTTTTCAAGCGCGCGATTGTCACCAATTCACACGCGATCATACTCGTTCACAATCATCCGAGCGGTAACGTTGAGCCGAGCCCGCAGGACCACAACATGACCGAGAGGATCCGGAAAGCCGGCGAGCTGCTGGGCATCAAGCTGCTGGATCACCTGATCATCGCGCCGGCAACACTCGAAGTCGGCCACGTCTATTACAGCTTTGCAGAGAACGGCTGTCTCAAGTGAACACTGACCCCGGGCCGGTGGGAGTGAAGCTGCTCCTGCCGGCCTTTTTTTATGGTCAATCCTGGCAATGCTCTTATTTTTCTTCCGGATCCACAATGCTATTATGGAGCCGATAAAATAGCATCTCTCCTGATAAACGGCGAAATAGGTACCATTCCATCTCAATTTTGCCATTATATTCCGAAATTGTGATTTCAATTATACGTTTTCCATCTAAAGTCTTACCAGAACAGATGGGGCGAGCATCAATCTTGGAAAAAGAAAGCCATTTACATAGCTCGCCTTCAATCTCTTTAACCTTACACTTTTCTTCCTCGTTCAAATCTTTAAACAATACCATATTAATCCCTTCGCTTGGCATAAAGCCGGCCCTCTCAATCTATAAAGTATGTTCGTAACCGTATAGGGGTACATGCGATGCGAGATCACTACGTATGTGCCCAAAATTCGGGGTTCCGTCTGAACCGAGTTCCTGAAAAGGAATAATACTACCCGGCACCCTTGCCCAAACGAAAAGGCTGAAATCGCGTTCGTTGGTGCGGGTTTTTGTTGCATCAAGAACGATCTCCCCAACCTTGTGAAGGTTTGATGGAAACAACTCGGGCATAGATATCTCAACCAGCCACAGTAATGACGGCAAATCATCTTTCATACTATTGCAAAGCTCTTTATCTTCCTGATTTCCATCCCAATCTTTCACAGACTGCCAGTGTTTTACATACTCTTTCGAAGTTACAGCTATTGCTCGGAGCACCACTTCCTGACTCCGCACGTGAGTGATCAGGCGAGTTAACCATGACAAATTGTTTCCCGCCAGTTCTGGCAATACAGAATATAGGTAATCTACTGCGATACTTTCAGCGACAACTCCGCTGTATTTACAGCCGTCTAAGTACAATTCTGCAACATAGTCCACCTGTTCGGGCTCCACATAGAGCCTTGGAATGCAAAAATTAGAACCAAAATTGTCGTCATGACCAATAAAACTGCTTACCCACGATTCACTCGGAAGGTACCTTGTATTTTCTCCAATATGGAAATATGCCGATTCAGCGCGCGGCACCCAAGCGTCCTGATTAAATGTATGTCCGAACAATGGTATTATATGTCGCACGTCTTCTTCCATGTTTTCACCACTGAGACGAAATCCCAAAAGCGCTCCACCGCCCGATTCTATACCGGCGTAAACGAGTTTCTGGTAAGGCGGGAGATGTTTTCGCGCTTCAGGATTAAGCCCCTGATAGGCAATATCATAATAACCGATGCCGCAACCCTCAAACACCTTTCGCATCTGTCCCACCGACAGCCCCAGGCTCGGGTTTTCTACACCTGCCAATGAATTAATGTTGTGGTATGAAATGTCACGAGAAGAGAGATGCATAGCTAAAAGAGATCTTAAAGCCACCTGTGCACAGGCCTTATTAACGCCGTTTTGTTGACAGTAAAGTATGCCGGTCACCGTAAAGTATGTATCGCATACCCGAACATCAAACTCTGTTGCTCCATAAACACAATTATGCTCATGGGGGTATTGAATAACGACCGACTCAAAGACATACCAAATGGGCCCATATCCATTTATTAAGTCTTGTTTTAAGATTGCATATCCGAGAAAGGCCCCCGTGGAGCTTGTTGCTACATCCTCTGGAGTTGAAAAATGCTCTGTCCAGAAACTCAGACGTTGCAGGTTTCCCGGCTGAAAATCTGACCTCAATTCTGCAATTTCTTTATTATCTTCTTCGAGAATTCCAACGGGGGGAATGTTTTCCACTACTATGGTTTGACAACCATAGCTACGTGCCTGCGAAAGGATTCGCCGAATGGCGGATTGGGAACCATATCGACTGTCAACAAAATCAAAATTGGAAAAAGGGGGAGCGGTGTTTCTAAAGGTAGGTTTATCGGAAGCGGCAACAAGACGATGCGAACTCATGCAAGGCCACCTCCGCTATCACGAATCATCTTTGGAGAGCTTTGAAGATTCCGGACCAAACCGCAATGTGCTTTTTGCCGTCTGCTGATGTGCCTTTTCCAGGTTAGCAAGAAACCGGGGTACATCGTCGCAGTCCCGCATCTTTGCACGTATGTATTTTTGTTCATGGCCAAAACGCTCTACTAATCCTTTTACCAGCTTAGTTCGATCAGATGAACTTAGTCTTTCCTCTCCCATTTTTACCTCCAGGGGAAAAAACACAACGTCTGCTACAAAGCGTTAACCCAAGTAAAATAGCAAGATATTTGATACATAAGTATATTTACAACGCCAGTCAACATTTATTATAGCCA
>PUNP01000700.1 GCA_003551785.1 Candidatus Brocadiaceae bacterium
ACACAAGTATACTTGTTAATATATCGGTTATTCTCCCAGTGCCCGGTGCAGATGGAGAACCATAAAGAAGTAGAAGAACCCACAATCCATTCAATTCGATGCGCTGATCAACGCTGCATGTACTTATAAGTATAAAATAAACCAGAAAAAATATCCAATATCCAGCAACTTTGGTTGTGCAGAAGGTTTGGCAATAAAAAAGCCCGTCGTTATTTAATAACGACGGGCAGATATTCTCATTAAAATATCAAAGCGATAAATTAAAGAGGTGTGACATTAGCGGCCCTGAGGCCTTTGTCACTGTCTTCAACTTCAAAACTTACGCGCTCTCCTTCCTGGAGGTCTTTAAAACCATCCATGTTCAAAGCACTGTAATGAACAAAAACATCATCACTGGCGTCTTCCGGCTCAATGAATCCAAATCCCTTCTTTGCGTCAAACCACTTTACTACTCCTTCAGGTGTCACGATACATATCTCCTTCAAAAAAACTGAACTAACTTGTGCTCAATTCCGACAATCGGAACTTCGCAAAACTTGAATATATTTTACTCTATTTCCGATTTAATGTCAAATAAGCTTGTTTTTTTTTGAAAAAAATGTTATTCTCTATTTTATGAAATCACAACATTTCACTTTAGTTGAAGTGCTCATATCCATGGCAGTAGTCGGTATTGCCGCGATGGGAATTTTTCGCCTGCAGATCATCGGGCTGGATGCCATAATACATGCCGAACTCACTACCCGGGCGGCCGATATCGCCGAGTCCATGCTGGAACAAACTATTGCTGAAGCACGTGCTCAACAAACAGCCCCGGAACCTCAGAGCGGAACTGTTGAATTGAAGGATTTAAATGTCGATATGCACTGGCACGTTGATGCCCATGATGCTTCCGGTGACTTTCAGGATTTTGCTGAAGAACTCCCCTACCTCTGGCGGCTGCGGTGTCGGGTCAGTTGGGGACGCAACTCAAAAAGTATAGAAATAGAAAGATACGTATGGGATTGGGATTGGGATTAGGATTATGATTTCGTACAATAAAAACCTTAGATTCACTTTAATAGAAGTGCTGTTGGCAGTGGGCATATCTGTCATGGTTTTGGGTATCATATCTTCCGCTGCATGGTCGACTATTGATTCAACCTCAAAAGCTGAACGAAGGCTGGATATCAGTGACGACTGCACGATGATAAAACGTCGCCTTCGTGAGGATTTCCGCGGTTCAAGACTCCATGTTGAACGTGCCGCCGCCGAGTTAAATGAATTAGATGAAGATGAAGCACCCGCACCCGCCTTTTTTGTCGAAAGTGATGGAGATGAGATAAGAATTGATTTTTTTACAACCGCGGCAGTGACGGGGCCGGCTGTACCCAGAGGAATCTATAGAGTCGACCTGCGATTTAATCAATCCCGAAAGATATTGGAAAGACGACAGGCACATATTGCGCAGGTCGACATGGATGATGTTCCTTGGCGTACTATTGGTGAAGATATCGACACCTTTGATATCCTTTTTTTCGATGGCGAGGAATGGTTCGAAGAATGGGATTCCAGTGAGGAAAACTCACTGCCCTATTCAATAAAAATATTCTTTCGGCTTGCCCGGGATACAATATGGGCAGAACGCGAATTTATCGTTGTTCCTTTATCGCAGGAGAGATAAAAATATGTTTCGAAAAAAAACGGAAAAGCGACGTGGCGTCGTCTTAGTCAGCGTTCTGGCCATCATCGTTCTGCTGCTCGCGATCCTGATGGAATTCGCCTACCGCTCTAAAATACAACTCGATATCGCCCATCATCGGATGACGGCATTGAAAACCCAAAACGCACTGGAATCCGTCGTTGAAATCACGAAAGCCTTACTGGCGTACAGCACTGACATGGATGTCCCGGAAGTAAGACAGTTATTCGAGGAAGCCCGGGAAATCAAATATGATGATATAGAAATATCCGTGTTCCTTGAGCCTGAAAGCCGTAAAATAAATCTCAATAACATGGTCGAGGGGCGTAGAAATAGACGACAAAGATACAGGCAGCTGCTGTTCGACCTGGCCGATGTGATCGAGCAGCAGTATAATAAGCGTATCTTGGATTCCGACATGATCGTGGCGATTCTGGAGTGGACAACCCCCGAGACGGAGCCGGACTTACAGGTCGGTTCCATCGGCGGCGAGCCGGCGGGGAATGAATATTACAGGGCGCTGACGCCGCCTTATGAATGCAAACATGCCCGGCTTAACAGTATTTCCGAACTGCTTCTTGTGCGCGGTTTCGATGAAGGGATATTGTATGGTAAGGAACTTGCGGAAGATGTTGTATTCCCCGGCCTCGCAAAATACTTCACCTTATATGGAAACAGCAGCGGTATAAGATCAAGGCTTGGTACCGGGGAAATAACACTGGAAGACCTTGATGAAATAGAACCGGATCCTTTCGAAGATTACATTACGATCGTTGTCAAGGCCGAATACGCCAACATACGACAAGAGGAAAGGGTCATCTTCCAACGTGGTCAAAGACGGGAAGTATACAGACAAAGAAAACGATATTGACCCAGGAGCTTGGCCGAAAACCCGGCTCGCAGTGGATGCTTCCAAGCGTCCCGGGGAGCGCGCAGCTATCTGCGCACTCCAAAGCCATTGAAAGGGCTCACTACGAACCTGCCATTGCCTTTTCGGCGATGGCCCCAGGACATTAGTCAGAGTGCTAAATCAGGTGGTTCAGGCCTGGTTTCTCTGGGTCTGCGCTCTCTGACAAGACACCGCCAGGGGTAGAGATTGGATTTGATTCTTTCAGCTAAGATTTCCCAAGGTGTATCACTATGCTCTTCTTTTACCCTTTTAGCATATTGCAAAGCCACATCATATTCGTCTCTCGCAGCCTCCTCGCCCACAAAGTCCCCCGGGGGCGAACCGCTCGTCACACTTAACTCATAACGGTAACCTTCCAAAGCACTGATTACTGCATCCCTATCTTGACCCTCTTCTAATAATTCGAGTACTCTATAGTCCCTGGCATATCGCTCATGATGATTTTTGATGACTTCAAAAATGTCCGGGAAAACGTATTTATCACCATGTCTTTGCCATTCCCGGTCAAGAATTTCGGCGTATTGCCCCAGCATAAACCGCATACGTTTTAGTTCCGCTATAGTAATTTGTGCATGCGCTCGCCACCTTTCAAAGTGCTGCATGGAGCGCACCTCACTGCGATCAAGAAGACTTTGCAACTTTTCTATCCGATCCGAAGCGAATCTTCGTCCTTCTGTGGCATCATTTAATGCACTTCGCACCCTTTCTTCCAATCCGCCGGCTTCACGTGGCCCATCCTCAGTAAAACTCACAACACGCATACGACGGGTAATGTAGAGGTCAGGTAATTCAGCCCAGACTTCTTCCAATGCCGCACGGAGTGGTTCCTCCTCCATTCTGTTCTCATACTCCGGAATAGAGCAGATATCGGGATTATACTGAGCATACATTTTATCATCATCGTAATCGGATTCGTCTTCTAATAAGAAATAGATACCACCGGTGGCCAAAACCATTCTGTTCCTGGCATACATCCCGAACCCGGAAGGCGGCATATGGCGATCATCCCATCCCCAATGTCTGTTTCCACTCCACAACTCACGGCGTGGCGCTTCCGGCCCGGCATCAACCCAATCACGAATCGT
>PUNP01000460.1 GCA_003551785.1 Candidatus Brocadiaceae bacterium
CATCGGCAATCCACCGTACTCCGTAGGTCAGCGCTCCGCCAACGACAACGCCCAGAACCAGAAATACGATAAACTGGATATGCGGATCGCCCGCACCTACGCCGCCGAAACCAAAGCCACCAACAAGAACTCGCTCTATGATTCCTACTTCAAAGCTTTTCGCTGGAGCACCGACCGCCTCGACCCGGAAAACGGCGGCGTCGTCTGCTTCGTCTCCAATGGTTCCTGGATCGACGGCAACGCCCAGGACGGCTTCCGCAAATGCCTCGAAAAGGAATTCTCATCAATCTACGTCTTTAATCTAAGGGGCAACCAAAGAACCAGCGGTGAACTTTCCCGAAAAGAGGGCGGCAAGATATTCGGCTCCGGCTCCCGCGCCCCCATCGCCGTCACCCTGCTGGTCAAGAACCCCGGAGCCGCCAACGGCCAGGCCCGCATCTACTACCACGACATCGGCGACTATTTGAACCGTGAAGAGAAGCTCGCCATCGTTGCGAAGTTCGCACCCATGGGCAACCCCGACATACCCTGGCGAAACCTAAAACCCAACCACCACGGCGACTGGATAAACAAAAGGAACAACCTGTTCGAGGAATTTATTCCATTGGGGGATAGAAGCAATAAAAGTACAGTTTTCTTCCCTGGTAATTATTGCAGAGGGCTTGAAACTGCGAGAGATGCTTGGGCCTATAATTTTAATATATCCAAATTAGCAAAGAATATAAGAACCACTATCGATTTTTATAACGAACAGCAAGCTTTGTTTTATCAAGAAAAAAGCAATAACAAGGCATTAAAAGCCATAAACTTTGTTTCTTATAATCATAGAAAAATTAGTTGGTCTCGATCATTCATAAGTAATATTGAACAAGGCTATAATAAAAGTTTTGATTCTCAAAAATTGGTAAAAGCACTCTACAGGCCTTTTTGCAAACTAATCTTATATTTCTGTAGGGATTTAAACAATGTTGTATCGAAAATGGAGCAGTTCTTCCCCACCCCCGCCCATGAGAATCTCGTAATTTGCGTTTCGGGGACCAATAAAGGGTTTTCAGTACTTATCACAAATGCGGTCCCCGATCTTCACTTCAATGGAGACTCACAGTGCTTCCCCCTCTACTACTACGAGGAACGGCCGAAGGCCAGCCCGACCCTGTTCGATCAGGCGGACGATACCAGCGACTATGTCCGGCGGGACGGGGTTTCGGATTTCATCCTGGACCGCGCCCGCAAGATGTACGGACCGAGAGTGGCCAAAGAAGACATCTTCTACTATGTTTACGGACTCCTCCACAGCCCCGACTACCGCACCGCCTTCGCCGCCGACCTCAAGAAAATGCTGCCCCGCATACCACTCGTCGAAGAACCCCGCGACTTCTGGAAATTCAGCCAAATTGGCCGACGACTCGCCGAACTCCACATCAACTACGAGCAGGTCCCCCCGCACCCCGATGTCAAAGTCACAGGCGACGACTCCGGCCACTTCCGCGTCGACAAGATGCGCTTCCCGGACAAAAAAAGCAAGGATACCATCATCTACAACAGTCATATAAGAGTCGAAAATATTCCGGATAAAGCCTACGAATATGTAGTCAACGGAAGAAGTGCGGTCGAATGGATCATGGAACGCTACAGGCCCACCGTTCACAAAGCCAGCGGTATCAAAAACGACCCGAACGACTGGGCTGAGGAAAGCGGGAATCCTCGCTACATCCTCGATCTGCTGCTGAGCGTGATAAATGTTTCCACTCAAACCGTGGATATAGTGAATAATCTGCCCAGACTTAATTTCGAAAAACAGATGCGCAACTAACAAACAGTTGCAGTGTCAAATTGAAGGGTTAAAGTAATGAGTCAACAGGAAAAACTGCTTGCGAAGTTGACTGCCAGACCTGAACCGAGAGATTTTAAATGGAGCGAGCTCGTAAAACTGCTCAACGGGTATGGTTTTAAGGAGATCAAGGGAAAAGGCTCTCGCCGAAAATTTTACCACTCGGAGACAAACACGTTGATTAATATTCACGAACCCCATCCGCGGAAGACACTTAAATCTTATCAAGTTAAAAATATCGTAACCAAACTGAAAGAAATAGGAATAGACGCGTAATGAAAAACGACATTATGCAGTACAAAGGTTATCACGGTTCCGTGGAAACCTCTGTGGAAGATCAAGTTCTACACGGTTCCATTCTGTTCATTAACGACTTAATTACCTACGAGGCAGAAACCCTCCCCCGGCTTAAGCAGGAATTCGAGGCAGCCGTGGATGATTATCTGGAAACGTGCCAAGAATTGGAGAAAGAACCGGACAAGGAATTCAGCGGCACCTTCAACGTCCGCATTGGCCAAGAGATGCACAAGAAGGCGGCGATGGAAGCATACCTTGAAGGTATCTCGCTTAATGAATTCGTCCGACGCACCCTGCATCAGGCATTAAAAGATACCAAAAACATCACCCATCAACATCATCACGAACATGTTTTCACCATTGAAACCGAGTCATCAGCAATACCGTTTGAAAGTAAGAATCCATCGTTTGAGGAATTACTATCATGACACCAACAAAATCGATTTCAGATTTATTAGTCAATCTCACACCAAAACGCATATCGGTCACTGAGAGTTCGTATAAGAAAACAAATATTACGCCACAAAAAAGCGATCAGCTCCTTCTCAAGCACAACATAAGATCAAATATCAGATTGAACATCCAGAAGGGAAAAGAAGAGAATTTGACAGTACTTGTACTCAGTGAGGGTAATGCTGATGTGTTTGCGGGCAGTCCTGGAAATACGGAGGAAAAGCGTCAATCGGCCGAATGCCACGTATCCGTAGAAACCGTTTACACTGCAAAACCGGGGACGACTGAAGGCGATCTAAAAGAGCACCAGGAGTTCTTTAAGGGGCAATCCTCCATAACGGTTTACAACGCTCTTCGCTCGCTTGTCGCACATACCGATTTCCATGGGATGCCACTACCGCTTCAAACCGATTCCTGAAAAATTGTAACGGAACTGATGTAAGCCGTCCATTTATTTTAAAAATAAGCGCGTTAAGAGCTGTTCATCTGCTGTGATTCTGAGCTGATGTGGGATAGGATTACGGCAACTACCTGCAGGGTCATAGCGACCGGACAATGTATCCCACCACCGGTTCCGGGGTGTAGTAGACCCCGCGTTTTTCCCGCTCCGCCGGGTCGTACTTTGCGAGAAAGGTTTCGTAGAAGTGGACAACCGGATCGTCGCCCCTGCCCTCGTGATAGTAGCGGTCGAGGATACCGGGCGCATCGGCCACAGCCAGGACTTCAGCCAGGTCGTCGACACACCAGGCCAGCTCGTCCGGCAGTTCGTCGAGGGAAAGGAAGCGGAACAGATCCCGCAGCACTCCGATGGTATGAGGAATCTTACTGAAGGCGGTCATCCGGTTGAACTGCTCCCCGGCCCGGATACGGGCGGCAAAGAGGCCGTAGGTGATGGTCTGGGAAAAGAGATCGGCGAAATCCTGCCTGGTCAGGGTGCCGATGAGATAGGTCTGGAAAGCTTCGAAGAAGCCGGTCAAGGTACCCGGTCTGTCTTGTTCCCGGGTCAGTTCCTGTCCCACGATATCCCGCAGGAAACGGGTGCGCTTGGCCAGCTCCACAGCCAGGGTCTCGGCGGTATAG
>PUNP01000055.1 GCA_003551785.1 Candidatus Brocadiaceae bacterium
AAGTCACTGACAAAATTAAATTCATAAAGATAAAAAACAAACATTGATAAATACTTAACAAAAATAAAGTGTTGAGTATAACTTCTTCCGTATTCATTCTCCAATACTGCTCTCTCTGCCGTTACAATTTCTTTTAGAATGGTTCCTCTCTCACGAACAACTGTTTCTACCCATGTTATATTGTCATAATTATCGGCATCAATCTCGATGTTTCCGTTGTTTTCCTCTATTTTGTTTATTCTTGGCGTTTTTGCCTCTCCAGAACCGCCTGGCTCATAACAGAAATAAAAGGTGCCTTTTTTCATGGCGGTTTTTACTTTTTCTTTTGTTAGCTCTTCCGCAAACATGTTTTGATAATTACGGAAATAATGGCTCCCTGATGCGTAACTGTGGTTGTCATCATTAGAGTAGCCGAAGACTTGTTTTGATATAGGATTACTGATGTTTATTTCCTTGTATATTTCTGCTACTACATTATCCCAAAACTTACGATCACCAGAATACCTATCACCCTGATTATAAACTTCCAGACCTAATAAAACATCTTCAAAGTCTTTATAGAACTGAGCATACCATTCTATGTCGGTTTGACTATCATGATCTACATATCTTCCAGGATGATAGAAAATTGCAATCCCGTCGTTCCCCTCTATTTCGCTAAACACATAACTTTCATCGCTTGACTTCTCTCCTGGAAAATCGTTAAAAAGAGAACCTATATGTCTTGTTGCAGAAACTTCACAACCCCTTACCGCCAACATTCCAAGTGTACTAGGGTCTCTGTCTTCCCAGGGTTCGTTGCTGGCATCCTCCCAGCTTTCATCCCACCGCGGGCTAGTCAAGTTTTTGATTTCATCATAAATATTACTCAGTTCAGTCCAGGGCCATAATATTTCAGGGCGTTGGTCATAATGATGGGTGTCATGATCTGTTAATGCTAAAATATCATAATCAGCCGAATGATACTCATCTATTGCTTGATGGGGGTCAGATCGACCATCTGAATATCGAGTATGGGTGTGTAGGTTTGCTTTATAGCTGTTTACATTATTCCAGTTAATGTCTTTGTACGGATTGACCAAAATCTTTTTCATGCCTCCACCCCGCTTTAAGCTGTTTAACTTTTTCAGTCCCCGGATAAGGATTTACCACTTCTACCGCATATTGATCACCTTTTGAATATACTTTTGGGTTGTTACCGTTCATTTTTTCATGTGCAAGAATATCTAATACTGTATCCAAACTGTCAACTACTGAATACATTACAAGCTCTCCCCCTCCTCAACTATGCCATGAGGTGCTACGTCAACCATCCCTATATACCATTTACCTGTCTCTTCATCTTGTATAGCAGTTAATTTGACTGGCTCTTCTTCATCATGATCGTATGCAAGAATACTCCCAGATTGTTCTACTTCTACGGGTTGCTTTAATACAAGCTCCCCATCTTCATTAACCTTAACATTTCTCCATTCTTCAGCATCATAATCATAACCCCGCTGTTCTACCTCGGCGGGAATATCAACTTCACCAGCATCAAGTGTAACTGCTTCTGCGTGAACCTTTAGCCGACCCTCTTCGTCCAGCTCAAGAGGAATTTTATTTCCCTCATTATCTTCCACATACAATTGGGATGGAAGCGGATTTGTGTGTTCTATTGGGTTCCCGTTCTTGTCTAGTATTTTAGTTTTTACCTCATTATGCGGTCCTGGTTCCAAGATATGCCCGTCTTTGCCCTGCACGGTCACTCTAGGCACTTTGATCGGCCCCCTAATCCATTCTGTTTCTGCAATATCAACCACCTGCCAGCCAGCCAGCCTGTTGCCAGCCACCTAAACCACCCCTAACCTTAATCGCGCGAAAAATAAAACGGGGCAGAAAGCCCCGCTGTTGGTATCAGTATCCAATAACTACCATCGTAACCTCCACGTTCTCCAGGTCATCGTTTTCCCCGCCGTCACTGTGATCGATCTCGTCCCCGTTTGGCTTGTAGGCCACAACGGTCTCCTCGTCCTCATCGTAGTCGAAGGTGTAACCCTCGTAGCTGTCGAATAGAACACCCAGGACTACGCCCTTCGGGAAGTAATTCTCAAGATCCTCAAGCGGATCGCCATCCTCCGGATATTGATCGGAGAAGGCGAACTTTCGGACCATAACCTTAACCCGCTCGCCGATATGGTCAAGCGGCGCCTGGCTGTTCCTCTGGCCTTCGTGCTTAATCTCGCCCATTATCCTTTAGCCTCCCTGCGGTGCTTGATCATGTGCCCGTTGAGTGCCTGCGGGGTATCGAACTTTTTCCCGCACTCGGGGCAGGCGTGCATGTCGCCGTCCCCCTCTTCGGACTCACCGTTGTTCTCACCCTCGATCTCCTCGCCGTGTACAGACTCAAGGTGGTCTTCAAGGGCAACAACGTCTTCAAATGTATCTTCACAACCCAGCTTGGGGCAGAGGTAGACCTCCCCCAAAAACTCTATCTTGCTGCCGGGCCTGGGGTTTCTCACACGATACATGAGCCTCTCGGCAACCGCCTCGTTCTCGGTCTCGTAGTAGTGGTTTGAAAACTCCACTTTCTCACCGGCTATCGGTATGTTCTCCCTGCTCTCCCTTGCGTTCCGGGAGGGCTTTATTGTGCAGGTCAAACTCCTGTGACTGCTCTTAAAGCGAAACTTCCTCGGATAATCCACAATCTATTCCCCCTTTGGTTTTCCCTCGTTTTATTGATAGTGCCGGGCGGGGAGCGGTCGAGGGAGGACCGCCGTAAGCTCCGGATACTTTACCCCGCCCGGTGTATTTCGGTCAGACCACTTTTCTACCCGGAGTATTACGCGCTAACCCCGGTCAGGATGGCGTGCGTCTTCTCAAGCCTGACCTCAAGGCCAGCTTTGGTCATATACTCGTCCTTCCATCCGTCGCGGTCGTTCTCTTGGATGTTGGTGTGCAGGGTGCTGTCCTCTCCGGCAAACGGACGGTAGGAGATATTTCCGATGTCGAGGAGCATACCCATATCGTCGTACTCTTTCTCGAAGGACTCGCAGGTTGCGATATAAATACGGCCGTGGAACGACTGGTACTCGTTCAGCTGAAGACCGTAGGTCGTGTCGCCGCTAACTGTCCTGATCCGACCTGCGGCGAACTGGTTAATCACAGAACCAACCTTCGAGGAACAGACGAACAGCTTCTCCTTCGTGGCCTTCTTCCACTTGAAGCCGTCCTCAAGGTAGCTCTCAAATTCGGCCTCGGTGAGAACGCCCTCGTTGGAAGTACCGACATCGTAGGAATTGGTGTCGATAAACTGGTAAAGTCCACCGGTTGTTCTGCGGACCTCCCCGTCGTCACCGCTGTTGAACGCCTCCATCCTCTCGCCGAAGAGCATGGCCCGCTCAATATCCAGGCGGTGCTCAATGAGTTTCTCCTGTCGGAGCCTGTTCCTCTCATCAGGGCTGGTCTTTAGGGCTTCGTTGCTTGCATCGTTGCTTGCACTAAATGAGGTACGAAACGTTTGAACGTAGTTCCAGTGCTTTTCCGGCTGTGTGGCACGGGGGCTAGGCGAAAGGGAGTCCTCTGTCATGGCGTTCCCCATCCGCATGAGCCAATGGTTTTCGTCGGCGTCCGTTTCTTGTGTGCCGTCGTCGAAGTGGTCGCTTGCATAACCCCAGCCGC